>JAHCLN010000057.1 GCA_026125215.1 Opitutaceae bacterium | reverse complement strand
CGCGCCGCTGCGTTTTCCCGCGCTCAGCGTGGCGGGCGGCCGGGTGAAGCTGCGGACGCTGCTGCGCCGCGGCTGGTTTTTGCTGGCGATGGCGGGAATCTTCTTCGGCGGCGCGACGGAGCTGGGCATGGCGCAGTGGCTGCCGGCCTATGCCGAGACCTCGCTCGGTTTTCCCGTGTGGGTGGGCGGAGCGGCGTTGCTGGCGTTTTCCATCGCGATGATGGCGGGCCGGATGGTGGTGGGTGCGGCGGGTCCGCGCTGGAATCCCTACCGCGTGATGGCGTGGGGCTGCGGCACCTCGGTCCTGCTGTTCCTCGCCGCGTCGTTTCTGCCCGTCCCGGCCTTCGCGCTGGCGGCGTGCATCGCGGTGGGTTTCACCGGCAGCTGTCTGTGGCCGACAATGCTGGCGGTGACGGCCGACCGCTACCCGGACGGCGGCGCCACGATGTATGGCGCGCTCGGGGCTTTCGGCAACATGGGCGGCATCTGCATGCCGTGGGTCGTGGGCTGGGTGGCGGACCACACCAACCTGCACTGGGGGCTGGCGGTGTCGGCGCTCGCGCCGGCGCTGATGCTGCCGCTGGTGCTGGGGTTGGGGCGCACGGCGAAGGTGTAGGGAATCGGTTGATGGGTTGGCCACGGAGACACGGAGACGCGGAGTTTAAATCCCGGCGGCTTTATTCGCAAGGGGCCCAATGCTCCGGAGCTTGCTACGGCTTGGTCGGGATGTAGGAGCCTGCTTGCAGGCGATTCGAAGCGCGTGCCTGCCGCGCAAGTGCTGCATCGCCTGCAAGCAGGCTCCTACAAAGGGTGCTGAGTTTGGCCGTCATTGCGGGCTGGATCAAATGCCCCGGAGCCTTGGTCGCCATCGGCGCCGCCTGTGGCGGGTAAACTTGCTCAGAGAGTGTTTACTTCTCCGTGACTCCGCGTCTCCGTGGCCGAGATTTTCCCGGATTGCATCACCGGGTGGCGCCGTGATGTTGGCCGGCTGACGTTACCTTCCCTCCCCATGAGCAAATCCCCTTCCTTTGTCCGCGCCGTCCCGGTCTGGTCCGCGTCGCTCGCGGGCCGGATGAACATCTGGCTGAGCTTCCACGCGCGCGTGGAGCTGGCCCGCGGTGTGCGCGCCACGCTGCGGATCGCCGGCGCCCAGGCCTGGCGGGTGTGGGCCAACGGGGTGCTCGCGGCCCGCGGTCCCGCCCGCACCGCGCACGGGCACGCGCGGGTGGACGAGTGGGCGCTCACCGGCGATGTCTCCGGCGTCATGGAGCTCGTCATCGAGGTGATGGGCTACGGCGTGCCGACCTTTTGCTCGACGCATGAGCCGGCTTTCCTGTGCGCCGAGCTGGTGGCGGGGAAAAAGGTGCTCGCGTGGACGGCGCCGCGCGGCGGCGGATTCATGGCCGAGCATCGCCGCGAACGCATCCAGCAGGCGGAGCGCTACAGCTACCAGCGGCCTTTTGTCGAAATCTACCGGTTCGGCGTGCACGGCGCCATCTGGCAGTTGCCCGCCTACAATCCCGCCCGGCCGCACGCACTCGCACGGGTGAAGCACCGGCGCCGGTGGCTGGAGCGCGGCATGGCGCTGCCCGACCTGTCGGAGCGAGCGCCCCGGCTCACGGCGGTGCGCGGCCGGGCGGGATACAGTGCCGCGCGGGCGCGGGCCGCGGCACCGCATCGTTTCATCCACGAGGTGCCGGCGGTCTCGCAGGGCTACCCGCTGGGCAAGGTGAAGTGGTCGCTCTACCGCGAGCTGGCGGGCTTGAAGTTTGCCGATACGGGCCGGGAGCGATTGCGGGCAGACCGGCCGGTGGCGCTGGGCGCGGGCGCGTTCCTGCGGGTGGATTTCGGGGCGATTCTCACGGGCTCCCCGGCATTGCGGGTGCGGACACAACGCGCGACCCGGCTGCTGCTGGTCTTTGATGAAATCCTCGTGGCGGGGGCGATCGCCTTTGATCGTGCCACGTGCGTGAACGCCATCGGGCTGGAACTGCCGGCAGGAGCGCTGCTGGATTTCGAATCGTTCGAACCCTACACGCTTCAGCATTTGCAGGTGGTGGTGATCTCCGGGGCGGCGGAGGTGGAGCGCATCCGGCTGCGGCAGTTCATCAACGCCGAGCCGGTGAAGCCCGCGCCCGCGGCATTGCCGGCGGCCGAGGCGCGGGTGCGCACGGCGGCGCTGGCCTCGTTTCGCCAGAATGCGCTGGATGTCTTCATGGACTGCCCGTCGCGAGAGCGCGCCGGCTGGCTCTGCGACAGCCTGTTCACGGCGCGGGCCGAGTGGCACCTGTGCGGCGACAACCGCATCGAGCGCGCCTTCCTGGAAAATTATCTGCGGCCGAAAACCTTTGCCGGCCTGCCGCGCGGGATGGTGGCGATGTGCTATCCGGCGGAGGCGCTGCAGCAGCAGTTCATCCCGAACTGGGCGATGTTCCTCGTGCTGCAGCTCGACGAGGCGCAGCGGGTGCGCCGTCTGCCGGCGGCCTGGCGCGCGCTGGTCCGCCGCCGGGTGCGCGGCCTGCTGGGCTACTTCCGCCGGTTCGAAAACGAACTCGGCCTGCTGGAGAAACTGGAGAGCTGGGTCTTCGTCGAATGGTCGAAGGCCAATGCCTTCGTGCAGGACGTGAATTTCCCCACGAACATGCTTTACGCCGCGATGCTCCGGGCGGCGTCCCGCCTGCTCGGGGACGGGCGGCCGGCGCGGAAAGCGGCGGCGCTGGAGGCGACGATCCGCACGCTGGCTTGGCGCGACGGCCGTTTCGTGGACAACGCGGTGCGCGACGGGCAGGGGAAGCTGGTGGTGACGGACAATGCCACGGAGGTCTGCCAGTATTATGCGTTCACCTACGGCTTAGCCTCGCCAGGAAGCGAACCGGCGCTGTGGCGGCGGCTGGTGCGCGGGCGCTACGACGGCCTGCATCCGGCCAACGCTTTCATCGGCAAACTGCTGCGGCTGGAGCTGCTCATCGCCCACGGCGAGCCGGCGGCGGCGCACCGGGAGCTGATGCGCAACTTCCTGCCGATGGCGCGCCGCACCGGCACGCTGTGGGAGCACCTCGATGTCAGCGCGAGCTGCAACCACGGTTTCACGTCCTACATCGCCGTGCTGATCGACCGGCTGGCCGCGGCCGGCGGAAAGGACTGAGCATGGCCCGGCCGACTCTGCAGGTTTATGCCACGTTGTGGTCGCTGCGCGGTTACCCTTCGGCGGCGGACGAGTGGCCGTGGCCGCGGAAATTCTCCGCCATCGCGGCCGCCGGTTTCAGCGGCATCATGTCGCCGCCGCGGCCCGAACTCGAGGCGCGGGGCGCGCTCGGCTATTGGGCGATCGGCAGCATGGGGGTTACGGATGATCCCGGGCCGTTTTTTGCGCAAGCCACTGCGCTGGGTGCACGTCAGACGACGATCCAACTCTGCGATGTGGACACGCCGTTGGCCGATGCGGTCGCCACGGCGCGGCGAATCCTCGCTGTGGCCAAGGCGGCCGGTCTGCCGGTTGCCATTGAAACTCATCGCGATACCTTCACGGAAACCCCGGAGCGGATGTGGGCGCTTTGCGATGCCTATCGGGCTCTGACGGGGGAACGGCTGCCGGTCTGTTTCGATCATTCGCACTTTGCCGTGGTCCGGCATCTGGCGGCTCCCTACTGGCCGCACCTAAACGAGCGGCCGAAGATCCTGAACGACTGCGCGCAATTTCATCTGCGTCCTTTCACGGGTCATCATTGCCAGATCCCCGCCACCTTTGACGGCGCGAGGCGGACGCCGGAATACGAGGCTTGGGGTGAGTATGTGCGGGCGTTGTTCACCTGTTTGCGGCGCGACGGCACCGCGCGGGAGATTTTTGTCGTGCCCGAGCTGGGTCACGCGGCGCCGGCCTACGGGCTGTCCTGTTTTCCCGACGTCTGGATTGACGCCGGAGTCGTCGGGTCGGATTTGCGCGCCTGGTGGGAACAGTCGTGATCGTCCTTGTCTGAAGGCGGCCGGAGAGGGACGGCCGATGCGCCTTGTCAGGCGCGGCGGGTGGTTTTACCTTGGCGGCACCATGCCAAACAATCGCGTCATTTATTGGGGCATCGTCGTCCTCGTTGTCACGGTGCTGCTCTGGATCGGGGCCGAAGTCATCAAGCGCATCGAGTGGATCCTGCCCTATGCGGCGGGCATCGGCGTGCTGATGGTGGTCAGCGGCTTCATCTACGAACTCTGGAAGAAGCGGGCCGCTTCGTCCTGATCACGCCGCCGGCGGCTCGGGATACTCCCGGGCCGCAGCCGTTTCCTTTCCGCCGGCCGCCAGCTGCAGGTGGTGCACCGTGCGCCACAGGTGGTAGGCGACGGTGTCCATCCAGCGCACGAGGTCGAGCAGCGCGTCGGCCTCCTCCGGCGCGAGGCGGGCCCCGGCGGTTTCCTCCAGCAGCGCGTGGCGGGTGGTGCGGCGCAGGTCGGCCAGCTCCCGCGCCAGCTGTTCGAGCGTGGCCACCGGCGGCAGCGGCGAGCCGCCGCCGAGGATCAGGCCCGCGGCGCCAACGAGGGCGTGCAGTTTTTCCCGGGCGGGCCCGGTGACCCCGGCGTCGGCGGCGGTGAGGGCGGCGGGTTTCTCCAGGTGGCCGGTCAGTTGGTCGAGGTGATCCAGTGCATGCACGATGGACAGGCGGGCGTTGCCCTCGCGATGCGCGCCGGTGGCCGCCGGGATGCGGGCGAGGAAGGTCCGTGCGTCGCGCAGGCTTCGGCGCATGTCGTCGAGCTGGGTCGCGGCCGGCGCGACCGCGGGTTCGATCCGCTGCCGGATCAGCGCGGTGCATTCGCCCGCGCAGTCGGCCAGCGCGCGGCGCAGCGCCTCAAGCGCGACCTCGGGCACCTGGATCAGCGAGTCGTCGAGGTGCCGGGTGGGGGCCGGGCCGCGGTCGGGCAGCAGACGGGTGACGATCCCGGCGAAGCGGTGCACGGTGGGCAGCACGATGGCTGCGCCCAGCAGGTGAAAGGCCGTGTGAAACACCGCCAGGCTTGAGGCCCCGACCGGTTCATGGTCCGCCGCCGCCAATCGCCGGATCAGCCAGACGTAAACCGGCAGCAGCAGAAAACCCAGCGCAGCCGACAGGGTGTTGAAGAGGATGTGCACGAGGGCGGTGCGCTTGGCCGGCACGCTGGCGCCGATGGCGGCCAGCGCCGAGGTCACGGTCGTGCCGATGCTCGCCCCGACGATCAGGGTCAGCGCCTGCTCCAGGTTGATCGAGCCGGCGTGGAAGGCCGTGATGACGGTGGCCACCACCGCGCTGGACGACTGCATGACCACCGTGAGGGCGATGCCGATCAGGATGAGCAGCAGCCGGCCGCCGAGCGTGGCGCCGGGAAAATTCGCGGGCTCCACATGGGCGGACACCCCCGCCATGCCGAGCTGCAGGATCTCGATGCCGACAAAGATCAGTCCGAAGCCGGCCAGGGCGAGGCCCGCGGCGGCCGGCCGGTCCTTCAGCACCAGCCGCATCAGCGCGCCGATGCCGATCAGCGGCATGGCGATCTGGCCCACGCTCAGCTTCAGCCCGAGGATGGACACGATCCATCCGGTCGTCGTGGTGCCCACGCTGCCGCCGATCACCACACCGATGGCCTGGGAAAAGGTCAGCAGGCCCGCGCTCACGAAGCCGATGGTCGCAAGCGTCGTCGCGCTGGAGGATTGCACCATCGCGGTGACCGTGAGCCCCGAGAAAAACGCCGTGGCCGTGCGCCCGGTGAAACGCACCAGGATGCGTTTCAATGCTTCGCCGGCCGCGGCCTTGAGGCCGTCGGTAAGGAGAAGCATGCCGAGCAGAAAGAGCCCGATGCCACCGAGGAGCTGTGCGATCATGCCCGAATGTGGCCCGTGGATCCCGCGCTGGCAAATCCGCTTCGCTCAGGCCGGCGGGTGCCAGCCGGCTCCGGGCCAGTTATAGATGAAGCGGGGATCGGGGATTTTCCACGCCGCGGTGCGGGCCTGTGGCCGGCGCACGCCGGGGACGGCGGCGAGCCGGTCGGCGAGTTCGCTCCATGCATATTCCACCGTCACCTCCGCCGGCATCGGCAGCGTCCACGGGCGGGCGGCCGCCCGCCCGTGGATCGCGGCGGCGACATCGTGCCGGATGGCGGCGCGCACCGCGTCTGCGGCGTAAAGTTCGCAGGTGGCCCAGCCGGTGCCGCGTTTGGTCGCGGTGGTGCCCACCCACGGGAACAGCCGCCGGGCCTCGGCGCAGAGCGCTTCGTCGCCCGACACGTGCAGCAGCGGCACGCCGAAGGCGCCCGCGTGCAGCGCGAACTGGCTCATCTCGCCGTGCTCCGCGCCGTTGATGAGGTAGCGGCAGATTTCCTTCGGGCACTGGGTGTGGTCAAGGAACCCGTGCAACGTGCCGGCCATCGCGTGCTGACCGACCATCAGCACGCCGGCCGTGCCGGCGTCGAGACCTTCGAGCAGGAGCGGCGTGCCGACGACGAGCCGGCGCAGCGTCGCGCGCGGATCGAGCGCGACCCGGGTGAAGGCCGACTGGCGGTTGCGGCCATGGCCGTCCCATACGACGACCTCGGTGGCACCGGCATCGAAACAGCCGGCGACGGCGGCGTTGGTGTCGGCGGCGAGCTGGGCGAGCCCGTGCCGGTATTCCGGCGCGTGGTCGTCGGCGGCGTAGCACTGCTCCCAGTCGTCCACGCCGGCGAGGCCTTCCATGTCGGTGACGATGCAGATTTTCATCACGGGCAAGGATGACGCCGGCCCGGCGGCTGGCGACGCCGGAATCTTCCGGAACCGTCCGGCTGCGCTTGACTGCCGCGCCGCGGGCGTTGCGCTGGGCGACCATGCAGTGGATCAAGACCAGTATCGGACGGCTCCGCGTCATCGGCTTCTGGGAGGGCGTGTCCTTCCTCGTGCTGCTCGGCATCGCGATGCCGTTGAAATATTTTGCCGGTTATCCGGCGGCGGTGAGCGTGGTCGGCATGGCCCACGGCGTGCTGTTCATGCTCTACCTCTGGGCGGCAATCCAGGCGACGCTCGACCACAACTGGAGCTGGCGGCGGCTGCTCCTGCTCGCCGTGGCCGCCTGCCTGCCGGCGGGTCCGTTCGTGGTGGACGCGAAGATCCTGCGCGGACTGGAAACGCGATGAACCAGCCGCAGGTCATCGCGCATCGCGGGGCTTCCGGCTACCTCCCGGAAAACTCCCTCGCCGCGATGACCCTCGCGCACCGGCAAGCGGCGGACTGGCTGGAGATCGACGTGGTGCTTACCCGCGACGACGAGGTGTTGGTGCTGCACGATCTGGAGCTCGACTGCGTCACGGATGCGGCGGCGCGCTATCCCGGCCGGGCGCGCGCCGACGGCCGGTGGCATGCGCTGGATTTTACGCTGGCGGAGATCCGTCCGCTGCGCTCCATGGTCCGCCGTGATCCCCGCACCGGCAAACCGGCCTATGCGGGCCGGTTTCCGGCGGCTCCCGAGCCGCAGCCGCTGGCGACCTTGGATGAACTGGTGCGGCATGTGCAGACGCTCAACCAAGCGGCCGGCCGCGAGGTGGGGCTGTGCGTGGAGTTGAAGCGGCCGTTGTATCACGACCGGATCGGGCGGGACCTGACGGCAGCGACCGTGGACATCCTGCGGCGGCATGGCCTCGCGACGGCCGGGGCGCGGTGCATGCTGCTGAGTTTTGAGCCGACGGTCCTGCGCCGGGCGCGGCACGAACTCGGCTGGGAAGCATCCATGCTCCAACTCACGGGTCCGGCGGAGTGGGGCGAAGACAATATGGATTATCCGGCGCTGCTCACGGCCGCGGGTGTGCGGGAAATCGCGACCTACGCGGACTGGCTTGGGCCGCATCTGCAACAGGTGTTTTCGTGGGGAACCGACGGCACACCGCGTCCGACCGGACTGGCGGCGACGGCGCAGGCCGCGGGCCTGCGCGTGGCGCCCTACACGTTCCAGCATGAAGGGCTGCCAACCGGAGTCACGCTGGCGGGCCTGGTGGAATACGCCCTCGGTCCGCTGCGGCTCGACGGCGCAGTTTGTGATTTTCCCGACGTGGCCGTGGTCGCGCGGGAGCGGCTGGCCGGCGCGTGAGGGTGGGAGTGTTGGCGTGTAAGGCGCGGTCCGCTCGGAGAGCGGACCCTACCGGCGCTGCCGCGCCCTTGGTGTGACGGTCATGTTTTTATCCACAGCGCTTCAAATTGAAAAGCAGCCGTAAAATTTACCTTTCATTCTTCGCTGCGCTCAGAATGCCCCCACTACGGCTGCAGTTGTATTTGAACTGTTTGAAAGCCGCGGAATTTCTACTGCGGATCTCCCTGATGTCACGAATGAGAATAGCCGGGATTTGGAAGCCCAGCCCTACAAATCGGACCGGGGGTGAAGGCGGTTGGTTTGACGCATCGTGGCATCAGTTGGCCTTGGGTTCCACTTCCTGATTCGTGGCATCCGTGCAATCCGTGGTCGGATTGATGGGCGTAGCATGTCCGGTTGCTGATTACGGGGCCAGCAGCGGTTGGTATTCGGCGTGGCGTTCGATGAACTTGGCGACGTAGGAACATTGGGGCACGACTTTCAGGCCGGCGGATTTTGCGTCGGCGAGCGCGGCGCGGACGAGGGCCTCGGCGAGGCCGCGGCCACGCAGTTCCGGCGGCACGAAGGTGTGCGTGTAGGTCATGCGGTCGCCGGCCCGTTCGTATTCCAGCACGGCGAGGTGCTCGCCCTCGCCGGAGGCGTAGCGGCGGGCGGCGGCATCGTGATGGACGGCGGGCATGCTCATTCGTGGCCCCACGGGGCGGGTGGCGACTCGACCGGCTGCGTGAGGTCGAACTCGACGCGGAAGCGCCGGTGTTCGGCCTCGCGGCGCAGGCCGTAGGTGAAGGTCTTCCCGGGCTCGACGATCATCGTCCAGATGTTGGTCGCGGCGGCGGGCAGGAGGGCGGCGGTGAATTCGTCGGCGTAAAATTCCTGCTTCGCGGCGGTCCCGGCGTCGCGGGTGTCGCCGCCGTATTGGGTGACCTCATCCTCGCTGCCGTCTTCGTGCCGGTGGTCGTGCTTCAAACGCAGGCCGGTGGCGGTGCGGGTGATGACCCAGGTGCGGGAGCGGTTTTCGCCGACGTGGAAGGGAATCTTGATGACATCGTCGCCGCACGCGCGGACGTGCATGACCATCCGCTGGCTGCCGAAAGCGGCGTCGGAGGGAGCAGTGCCCTCGACCATGCGGCCGGCAAAGGCTTGGCCGCAGAGGGCGCGGAGCTCGTTCCAGAAACGGTCCTGCGCCGTGGGTGCGGCGGCGGCCGACAGGAGCGGGGGGAACAACAGGGGAACGAGGAGAAGAACGCGCATGAGGTCAGGATGGCGAAAGGCGGGGCGGCGTCGATGCGACAATGCCGGGCTCACTCGTCGAGGACGTTGAGCGGTATTTGCGGCGGCAGCAGGGCGGGCCGGCGCACGGTCGAGGCGAGGCGGATGTGCCGGCCGCGGCGCGAGGATTTTTCCACCGCGGCCATGACCTCGATGACGTGGTGCGCCAGTTCGCCGCTGCAGCGGTGCGGCCGGCGGCGGCGCAGGAGCGAGTAGGCCATGTCCGCCACCCCCGTGCCGCGCAGGCGCTGGTCGGAGTGGGTGAGCGGCATCGCTTCGTAGTTTTGATCGGCGCCGCGGCGCAGGCGCACGGGGCCGGTGAAGGTGTTGGGGTCGGGCACGAGCATGGTGCCCTCGCTGCCGTAGAGGACGATGTTGGGCTGGTCGGGCACGGGCCAGGTGTCGAAGCTCATGATGACGGTGGCCACGGCGCCGTTGGCGAAATCGAGCGTCGCCGAGTAGTGCGTGGGCACGCGCACCTTCACGACCTTGCCGTGGAGCGGCTGGCTGGTGATGAGCCGGGTGGGGAAGGAGGCCCTGGCCGTGCCGCTGACGCGGCGCACGGGCCCGAGGAGGTTGACGAGGGCGGTGAGGTAGTAAGGCCCCATGTCAAACATCGGGCCGCCGCCCTTTTGGTAATAGAATTCCGGCGCGGGGTGCCACGATTCGTGGCCGCGGCAGGTCATGAAGGCGGCGGCGGCGACGGGCCGGCCGATGACGCCGTCGTCGAGGAGCTGGCGCGCGGTCTGGATGCCGCCGCCGAGAAAGGTGTCGGGCGCGCTGCCGACGAGGAGCTTTTTCCGGCGGGCAAGGGCGAGCACGCGGCGGCTCTCCGCCACGTCGAGCGCGAAGGGTTTCTCGGTGTAGGCGTGCTTGCCGGCGCGCAGGATGCGTTCGTTGAGCGGGGCGTGGGCCTGCGGACTGGTGAGGTTGATGACGCTCGCGATGTCGGGATCGGCGAGGAGTTCGTCCACGGTGAGCGCGCGCACGCCGTGCTTTTCGGCCTTGGCGCGGGCACGGGTGGGGTCGAGGTCCGCGCAGGCGGAGAGTTTGAGGATGTCGTAGCGCTGGCAGCCGGCGAAGTAGGCTTCGCTGATGTTGCCGCAGCCGACGAGGCCGACGTGGATTAGGCGGGGCATGGGATTGGAAGTAGCGGGTAGCGAGCAGTGGGTAGTTTCGAACTCGAAAAAGCAAAACGAGCAGCAGCGGTGGTGCGCTGCATGATGCATACTATTCGCTATTGGACGGTGGCTTGCCGTGGTGGGCGGCGTGCGCGGCGTAGGCCGCGGTGTCCATGAGCATGGCCTCGATGGTCACGGCCAGCGGCGCGTAGCGCACGAGTCCGGAGAAGACGGCTTTGTCGCCGATCGTGTCGGTGAGCACGAAGGCCGGGCGCTGGTCGATCCGGTGCGCGAAGAATTCCGCGGTGCTGGCGGCGACGCGACCGTGCACCGCTTTGGATTCCGCGGCGCGGAGCAGTTTTTTCGCGTCGAGCTTCGCGGCCTTGGCGCCGATGGTGGCGGCGAGTTTCATGTCGCCGATTTTCCGGCCTTCGACGAGCGCGGCGCGGGCGAGGGCGAGGCGGATGCGGTCGTCGGTCACGCCGAAATCGCGGCCGGCCTCGGCGACGAGGTTGGGCGCTTCGTAGCGGCCGGCACGTTGCGGCTCAAACCAGCCGGAGTGGAGCATCGCGGGCTGGTGCATGACCGTGCCGCCGCTGCGCCGGTAAAACCAGTCGCACTGTTCGCGCGAGACGGGGAAATCCTCCGGACGCATGAGCGCGATTTTCCATTCAAACTCCACACGGCCGGCGTAGTGGGCCTTCAGGTCCGCCCACACCGGTTCGACGTAATGGCACCAGGACGAGAAAATCTCGACGTAGTAGGTGATTTTCATGGGGCGGGCAGGGCGCGCTCACTTGCCGCCGCCAAAGAGTTTTTTTATGCCGTCGCCGGCCTTTTTCGCCGCATCGCCGGCGGCCTCGGCCGCGGCCGCACCGGTGGTGGAGCCGACCGAGAGGGCGGCCTTGGCGGTGGCGCCGACGATGTCGTTGAGCACCGCGCCCATGACCGCGGTGGCGAGCTGGTCGGGCGTGATGCCGCCCTCCTTCACGCCGAGGTTGTCGATCGAGATCGGGGGCAGCGGCACCGGCACGGCGGTCGGGCCCACGCCGAGCCGGGCCTGGCCGTTGGTGAGGCGGAATTTCTTCACGACAAACTTGATGGGTTTGCCGTCCTTCGCGGGGGCCTCCTTCCCGCCGCCGGTGAACTGCTCGATGTTCTTGAGCAGGTCCTTGATGTTGCTGGAGACGAACCGCGTCTCGTAGAGGAACACCGGTTCGTCGATGATGATCTCGTTGATCACGATGTGGTCGCCGAAGATCGAGAACGGCTCCACGTCCACATGGACCTTGCCGAGGGAAAAGGCGTTGGCGTCGCTCCAGCCCTGCGGGTTGCCCACGGTGAAGCCGTTGAGCGTGCCGGAGCCGGTGAGCGGCGAGATGGTGGCGCCGGTGAGCTCCACCTTGGTCTGCGTGAGCTTGGGGCCGAAGCTGTTGACGCCGGCCTTCACGATGGAGCCCATGAAGTAGGTGAGGCCGATGTAGAGCCCGACGACGAGGAGGAGAACGAGCAGGACGGAGAGCTTGAGGAATTTTTTCATGGGAGGGGAGGGTGTGGGACAGGCTAGCCCCGGCCGGCTCCGCCGCAAGCCGCATGGCGCGGGAATTTCGCTTGTCAGACCCGCCGCCCGGCAGACGCTCTCCGCCATGGCCCAAGCCTACACCGAAGCCAGCATCAAGACCCTTAGCTCGCTCGAGCACATCCGCCTCCGCCCGGGCATGTATATCGGCCGCCTCGGCAACGGCGCCCACGCCGAGGACGGCATCTACGTCCTGCTCAAGGAGACGATCGACAACTCCATCGACGAATTCACCATGGGCGCCGGCCGCAAGATCGAGGTCGAGCTCGACGAGGCCGCCCGCTCCGTGCGCGTGCGCGACTACGGCCGCGGCATCCCGCTCGGCAAGCTGGTGGACTGCGTCTCCATCATCAACACCGGCGCCAAATACGACAGCGAGACCTTCCAGAAGGCCGTCGGCCTCAACGGCGTCGGCCAGAAGGCCGTGAACGCCCTCTCCCTCAGCTACCGCGCCCAGGCCGTCCGCGACGGCGAGACCAAGGTCGTCGAGTTCGAGCAGGGGAAGCTGAAGTCCCAGTCGCGCGTCACCAAGACCAGCGACCGCAACGGCACCCTCATCGAGTTCACGCCCGACGCGAAGCTCTTCGGCGCCGACTTCCGCTTCCGCACCGAGTTCATCGAGGACATGCTGTGGAACTACGCCTTCCTCAACCGCGGCCTCACGCTCACGCTGAACGGCAAGCCCTTCCGTTCCGAGCACGGCCTGAAGGACCTCCTCACCAAGGAGCTCAGCGGCGAGCCGCTCTATCCCATCATCCACCTCGAGGGCGAGGACATCGAGGTCGCCTTCACCCACGGCAACCACTACGGCGAGGAATACTGGTCCTTCGTCAACGGCCAGCACACCACCATGGGCGGCACCCACCTCACCGCCTTCCGCGAGGCGCTGGTGATGACCGTCCGCAACCACTTCAAGAAGGACTTTGACGCCGCCGACATCCGCCAGTCCATCGACGCCGCCGTCGCCGTGCGCGTGCAGGAGCCCGTCTTCGAGTCGCAGACCAAGACCAAGCTCGGCTCCACCGACATAGGCCCCAAGGGTCCCTCGCTCAAGGAATTCGTCGGCAAGTTCATGCAGCAGGCCCTCGACGTCTATCTGCACAAGAACCGCGACACCGCCGAGGCCATCCGCAAGAAGATCGAGGAGAACGAGCGCGAGCGCAAGGAGCTCGCCGGCATCCGCTCCCTCGCCCGCGAGCGCGCCAAGAAGGCCTCCCTCCACAACCGCAAGCTCCGCGACTGCCGCCTCCACCTCGGCGACCGCAACGAACGCGCCGAGGAGAGCACGCTCTTCATCGTCGAGGGCGACAGCGCCGCCGGCTCCCTCACCGCCACGCGCGACGTCCAGACCCAGGCCGTGTTCGCGCTGAAGGGCAAGCCCCTCAACACCTACGGCCTCTCCAAGAAGGTCATCTACGAGAACGAGGAGTTCCACCTCCTCCAGTCCGCCCTCAACATCGAGGACGGCCTGGACGGCCTGCGCTACAACCGCATCGTCATCGCCACCGACGCCGACGTGGACGGCATGCACATCCGGCTGCTCCTGATTTCGTTCTTCCTCCAGTTCTTTCCCGATCTCATCCGCCACGGCCACCTCCACATCCTCGAGACACCGCTCTTCCGCGTCCGCAACAAGAAGGAGACCATCTACTGCTACGACGAGCGCGAGAAGCAGGCCGCGGCGGAGAAGCTCGGCGCGGCGCACGAGATCACGCGCTTCAAGGGCCTCGGCGAGATCAGCGCCGGCGAGTTCAAGGACTTCATCGGCGAGAGCATCCGCCTCGAGCCCGTCAACCTGCACCACCTCCAGGATTCCGACGAACTCCTCGCCTTCTTCATGGGCAAGAACACCCCCGAGCGGCAGGACTTCATCGTCGGCAACCTCAAGGTCGAGAAGGACCTCGTCGGGGTGTAGCGGTTTGTTATCACGGATTGCCCGGATTCCCGCTGATCACCATGTTGCTCCGGCTCCGGTTTTCCCATCTGTGCCCATCCGTGTCATCCGTGCTTAGGAGATTTTCTGTCCCCCGTCCTCCTCGCCCCGGCTGGCTGAGGACGAGCCTCGCCATCGCCCCCCGCTGCGGAGCGACGGCGGGCGTGTCCCGGTCTCTGGTCCGTGGTCAGTGGTCCGTGGTCGTCATCGCGACCCTGCTCGCGCTGACCGGCTGCGCCACTGCGCCCACCGCGTATCGCCCGCCCCCGCCCCTCCCCGTCAACGAGCGCCCGGCCCACAACCTCCGCGTCTTCGACCGCGCCTGGGAGCTGGTCAACGAGAAGTTCTTCGACGCCCGCTTCCGCGGCGTGGACTGGCCCGCGCTGCGCGACCGCTACCGCCCGGCAGCGGAGGCCGCCGTCAACGACGTGGAGCTCTACCTCGCGCTCAACCGCATGTTCGCCGAGCTGAAGGAGTCCCACCTCGTCGCCATCACCCCCAAGTCCGCCCACGAGCTGCGCACCCGCCACCGCGCCGCCGTCGGGATGCGCTGGCGCCCCATCGAGGGCCGGCGCGTCGTGCAGGAGGTCGTCCCCGGCAGCCCCGCCGACCTCGCCGGCGTCCGCCCCGGCTGGATCGCCCTCGCCCGCGACGGCCACGCCCTCGACGACGAGCCCCGCTTCATCAACGAGGTCGGCAAACGCGTCACCTACGCCTTCCTCGACGCCGACGACCGCCCGCAGGAACGCACCATGACGGCGCAGCTCCTCAGCTTCGAACGCCGCGAGGCGCGGATGGTCGCCGACGACGTGCTCTACCTGCGCTTCGACTCCTTCACCGGCGCCAACCTCGGCTGGTTCAGCCGCCAGTTGAAGGACCACCGCCACGTCCCCGCCGTCATCATTGACCTCCGCCAGAACCCCGGCGGCGCCACCTACTCGCTCCTTCTCGCCCTCGGCGAGCTGTTCGACCACCCGGTGGACACCGGCACCGTCGTCCGCCGGAGCGGGCGCGAACGCGACTGGGATTCCCTCGCCCTGTTTTCGGCGAAATACCCCGGCCGTGTCGCCGTGCTCGTGGACCGCTCCTCCGCCAGCTCCTCCGAGATCTTCGCCCACGTCATCCAGCACGAGAAGCGCGGCCTCGTCATCGGCCGGCCCACCGCCGGCGCCGTCATCGTCGCCCGTTTCTACGACCTGCCCGGCGGCGGCCGGCTCGGGATCCCCGTCGAGGACTATGTCGGGCGCGACGGCCGGCGGCTCGAGGGCATCGGCGTGAAACCCGACCGCATCGTCGCCCTCCGGCTCGCCGACCTCCGCGCCGGCCGCGCCCCCGACCTCGAGACCGCCCTGCGGATGCTCGCGGGTCAGTGAACCGGGGTGGAGCGCGTTGTCCCCAACGCGCTCAAGGCGGATCGAAGCTTGTCGCCGCCGGGGACGGCGGCACCACCGGTCGCCGGACAGTCTCCGAGGGGCTTCAACCAATCCCCGCCCGACGCCTCCGCCAGGTCCCGGCCGCCCCCAGCGCCAGCAATCCGAGCACCAAGGCCACCGTGGACGGCTCCGGAATCGCCACGGCTTCGAATCCGCTCAGGCGCAGGTAGGTGCCCGTGAAATTCACGGCGAAGGAGCCGAGCCCGGATACATCCAGCCGCCCGTCGAGCACGTTGCTGAAGGAGCCGGTCAAGCCGATGCCGGTGATCAGGTCGAAGACATCCGTGGCGGCCGGCAGGAAGCCGTTCAGGAAGGTCACGTCCAGTTCCGAGGCGAAGATGCTCGTGCCCGCCGTGAAGTGCAGCCGGTCAAATTCACCGGCCTGCGCCCCTCCGAGCCCGAATTCGAGACGGCTGTCCGCGGTGAAGTGCAGCGTGCGATGGTTGTCAAAGGTGAGCAGACCGATGCCGCCGTCGTTGCCGGGGGATATCGTGCCGGCCAGGGTGTGAGTGGAGGCACCTTCGAAGCGAATGCCGCCGGTGCCCTCGAACCTTCCCTCCGCCCCCAGATCGAAGCTGCCGCCGCTGGCGACGAAAACCACCCCGTTCATCCGCCAGGTGGCATTGCCGGAGACGGGCACCCACAGCCGCAGCAGGGAGCCGTTGTCCACCTCCACGCGCTGGCCGGCGCCGATGGTCAGCGGGCCGGCGGCCAGAAACTGCTCCGCATTGACGTCGGTGGTGGCGTTGTCGGTGACGACGAGCCTGCCGTTGCCATTGAGCACGGCGCCGTCCGCCAGCGGGTGCAGACGCGAGCCGGGCTTGAAGTAAACGGTGCCGTCGTTGGTGTTCGTGCCGCCCAGATAGAGCACGCCAGTGCTGCCGACATGGGTGGTCGCCGCCAAGGTCACGCCGTCGTTCAGCCGCAGGCTCAAGCCCCAAAGACTGAGGTAGCCGCTGCCCTCCGATTCGATGCGACCGCCCTTCACCGTGCCCCACCATCCCTGCAGCACCCCGCCCTCACGCACGCGGATCACTCCGCCTCCCGTCTGGTCAATCAGGCCGCCGCTCAGCCGCAGCGTCGCCCCGGTCGCCTCGATCAGGCCCTGGTTCTGCACGACGGTGGCGGCGTTCTCGCCGAGGATGATGATCTGGCTCGGATTGTCCGCCCGGATGGTGCCCTGGTTGACGACGGTCAGGCCGGTGTTGTGCGTGAGGGTGAACGCGCCGCGCAGCGTCTGCTGCGGGCCGATCACGAGGGTGGAACCGGCTTCACCCGAAAGAAACCCGCGGCCGCTCGCATTGCCGAGCACGATCTCGCCGGTGCCGGAGAAAGTCGTGGTCTGGCCGGCGGCGGCCTGGATGTAGCCGGTGTTGTCGCCCTCGATCAGGCCGTGGTTGATGAACTCGCCGTAGAAACGGGTGTAGGTCGGCGTGAAAAACGTCCCCGTGCCCGTCCGCAACCGCAGGTTGCCGGTATTCGTGATCGGGCCGGCGGTGGTGCCGTCGAGATGCACCTGCGCACCCGATGGCGTGAAGATGCCGCCCGTGCCGGCAAAGGCGCCGCCGCGCACGGTGCCGCCGCCGATCACGACGGAGCCGCCGGCCTCGGGAGCGATCGAACCGTCCCGGTTGTCGAGCACGGCGGTTGCGGTGCTGTCCAAGAAAAGCGTGCCGGCGTTGCGCGCACCGATGACTCCGCGATTCACGAGGTCGTGGTCGCGCAGCTGGATCGTGAAGGCGTGGCCGGCCTGCCCGAGTTTCTCGGCGATGATGGCGCCGTCGTTGACCAGATGCGCCCCCCGGAAGTCCATCCGCAACTGGCCGCCCACGGTGTGGTCGGTGTCGATGCGCATGGTTGAGCCGTCAGTGGCGGTGATGACTCCGATCCCGGCACCGTCGGGCCGGCCGAGCGTGGCGCCCGGACCAAAAAGCAGGGCTTCGGTGCCGCCGACGCTGGTTTCTGCGCGCAGGATCCGGCCGCCGCCCCAGCTCATCTCCAGCGTGCCGGACACGCGCAAGGCATCTTGGAACGCGAGGGTGAGATGGCCCGAGTGCTGCAGCAGGCCACGGATGTCCACCGGGCCGTCCGTGCCCCGCTCCAGCCGCACGACCCCGCTGCCGTCGGAGCCACCGAGGCCGTCGAGATAGATGGCGGTGCGGACGAAGCCCGTGCCCGCGCTGTCAATGGCGCCGCCCCGGATAATCGCGCCGGGGAAGAGGTCCACCGAACCGCCCGGCCGGCCTTCGATGACGCCGCCGTCGTTCAGATACACACCGGCATCGAGCACGAGGTGGGCGTCGTTGGCCGCAGCCAGCGTGCCTCGGTTGATGACCGTGCCGCCGCCTGGCGCGATCCAGAGCGGATGGCCGTGCTCGAAATTGTAGGGCACCGTCCGTGGATCGTCGGCGAGGATGGTGCCTTCGTTGATGAGCCAGCCGCCGGTGTAGAGCAGCAGAGCGCCGGCCAAGGTGTGGTCGGCGACGTTGAGCACGGGTCCGCCGAGGTTCCACACGCTGCGGGGAATGTAGGGCACGGCGACGGCAGCGTTCAAGCCGCCGACCCCGCGCATCGTGCCGGTGCCGGAGAGGGTGAGTCCGTCCGCCGGGGTGGTCCATGTGCCGTCACCGATCTCCCACTGGGCGTTGTTCTCGATCTCGCCCAGCAGCGTCAGAGTGCCGGTGGTCCGGACCTGCCCGCCGAACGTGACGGGCCCGGCGGTGGCGCCATCGAAGGACACGCCACCAATGCTCTTGATCAAGCCGGTGCCGGTGGATTCCACCGTGCCGCCGCGCAGCGTGGCGTTGCTGTGGAAGGTGATGTCGGTGCCGCTCCCGGCGCGGAAGACGCCATTCTCGTTGAGGTAGGTGCCGGCCAGCACGTCAATCCGGCCCGTGCCGGCGGACTCGATGAGGTTCTCGTTGGTCAGCGTGCGGCCGGAAAACTCGAGCTGGATGGCGGCGCCGTCGGCCGCGTCGGCGCGGATGATGCCGCGGTTGAGCAGATTGATCTGGTTGATTCCGAGCCGGGCGGAGCCCCGGATGCGCGCATCGGTGTCGAGGGTCAGCACGCCGCCGCCCGTCTGCCCGACGGTCGCATAGGCCCCGGGCAACGGGACTCCATAAAAGTCAAAGGCCGGGGTGAACACCCAGTCGCCCGTGCCGGTGAACAGCGACCCGCTTCCCACCTGCACCGCGGCCTGCGGCGCGACGGTGATCGTGGTGTTGTTCTCGATCGTCGCGCTCGTCGTCAGCGGCACTCCGCCCACCTGCACGTCGAGCCCCTCGATCCGCAGCCCGCCCGCGCCGCCGTGCAGCCCGAGCCCGCCCGCCGCGGTGAACTGCCCGGCGCCCGTCAGCAATCCGCCGGTGATCGAACTCGCGCCCGACACCCGCATCAGTCCGCCTCCGAGGACTTCCAGAGTGCCCGCCGGCTGGGTGAGGTTCGCGGCGTTCAGTTCAAGCGACGTCCCGGCCGACACCTGCAGGCGGCCGGTGAGCGAGATCGCGTTGCGCAGCGTGGCCTCGCCCGACGCCACCCGGAACAACCCCGTGTCCGCCGCCGTCATCGTGCCGCCGCGGATCGTGGTGCCGTGGTGCAGCTCCATGACACCCAGCCGCCCGACGGTCAGCAGGCCGCCGCTGTTGTCCACGTCCGTGTCCAGCAGCCGCAGCACCGCGCCGGTGTCGTCCGCCACCGCGAGAGTGCCGTCGTTCTCGAGGTCCGGCGTGTCAATCTCCACGTTGCCGGAGGCCGCCTCGACCACCCCGGTGTTTTCCATCGAGAGCGACGGCGTCAGCCGCAGCAGGGCGCCGTTGATGGCGCGCATCAGGCCGGAGTTGTTCAGGAACAGGCTCGTCACCTTCAGCGTCATCCCGGCCAGGCTCGCCTGCACGGTGGCCGAGTTGTGGAAATTGACGGTCTGGATCGTCCCGCGGCCCGTGATCGTGTGGTCGCCGAGATGGAAGATCGTCCCCGGTCCCGTGATGGTGTTCTCGTCGGACCCGCCCGCGGGGTCGCCGCGCAGAAAAATCGTGCCGTCGCCCGCGATCGTCAGCAACAGCGGCGAGACCAGGCTGGCGGTGTTCTCGAACTGGATCAGCCCGTCGTTGAGCACGTTTGAATCAATGCCGAGGAACCCCCCGGCGGTGAACGTCGTCGAACCCGTCACGAACAACGTCGCCCCCGATCCGACCGAGAGCCCCGCCACCGACACCGCGTTGATCGGCACCCATTGTTCAAGCTCCTCGTCGAAGAGCGACTTCTGCTGGAGGTTCACCTGCCCCGTGTTGATGAAGGTGAACACCTGCCCGTCGGGAAACGTCCCCCAAGGACTCGTGAAATCCACCAGGATCCAGTCCAGCGGGTCGATCGTGATCCACTCGCCCACGCCGCCGTTCCAAGTCCCGGTTCCCTGGGCGGAAGCTGTGACCGGGTGCAGCCCCGCCAACACCGCCATGAATCCCAGGCCGTGGAGGGTCATTTGCAAGGAGGCTGGACGCGCAGCCGGCATGCGATTTTGTTAGGCGGGCCGAGGCGGTATTGCAAATAAATCGTGGTTGCAACCAGGTGAATTTTGCCCGGTTGCGGCCGGATTTTCCGCCTGCCGCCCGCCTTGACGCCCGTGTTTCCGGCCGCCCTGATGACGCGCAACGCAATGCCCAAGAAGAAACCTGCCAAGAAGAACGACCAGCCCGAGCTGCCGCTCGGGGACGCCGAAACGGCGCCCAGCTCAAAGCTTAAAGCGATAAGCGACAAGCTTGCCGATGAGAAGCGCCCGGCACCTGTGCCGGATTCATCTGCTGCCTCGGTTTCGAAGGCTGCCGGGCTTGATGCCGACAGCTTGCCGCTGACCGCTGCGGCGGCAGAGCCGCCGCCCAAACGCCCCAAGGGCCAGAAGGTCCAGGACGAGGCCGCGCCGCTGGCCAAGGCCTACCGCGACTGGTTCCTCGACTACGCCAGCTACGTCATCCTCGACCGCGCCGTCCCGCACCTCGACGACGGCCTGAAGCCCGTGCAGCGCCGCGTGCTCCACACGCTGTGGGACATGGACGATGGCCGCTTCCACAAGGTCGCCAACGTCGTCGGCGCCACGATGAAGCTTCACCCGCACGGCGACGCCTCCATCGGCGCCGCGCTCGTGAGCATCGCCCAGCGCGGCTGGCTCAT
>JAHCLN010000056.1 GCA_026125215.1 Opitutaceae bacterium | reverse complement strand
AAGGTCATCGCCGAACCCAAACGTGGCCGGATTCTGGGCGCCGAAATCGTGGGCAAAGATGCGGGCGAACTCATCCACGCCTTCAGTGGGCCGCTGGCCATGCGCGCCACGGTCTTTGATCTGCTCCGGGCGCCTTGGTATCACCCCACGCTTGCGGAGATCGTCACCTATCCGCTGGAAGAAATCGCCGATCAAATAAAGCGCTAACCGCGCTCAATCGCCTGCGATCGCCAGCAGATCCGCCAGTTCCACCCGCCGCTCGTAAAGCGCCTTGCCGACAATGACGCCGTCCAGATTTGGGCGGCGTTTTTTTATGTCGGCGAGCGCCGCCACATCCTCACGCCGGCTGACTCCGCCGCTGGCAATCACCCGGGCCGGCACCGCTTGCAACATTGCCTCCTGTGCGGCCAGATTGGGTCCGGTCAACATGCCGTCGGTGCCGATATCGGTGTAAATGATGGTGCCCACCCCGAGCGCAGCCATGCGCTGCGCAAAGGCCACCGCGCCCAGATCGGTCGTGTCCACCCAACCCTTGACCGCCACCTTCCCATTCTTCGCATCAATGCCCACGGCAATTCGCGCGCCGAAACCGGCTACCAGATCGGCGACAAATCCCTCGCTTTCGGCGGCCCGCGTTCCAATCACGACCCGCTCCACGCCGGCCGACAAAGCGCGCTCCACCGCCGCCCGGGTCCGCAGTCCTCCACCCAATTGCACCTTCATGCCGGTTTTCACGATTTCGGTCACCACGGCCAGATTGGCCGGCTCCCCGGCAAAGGCTCCGTCCAGATCAACCACATGCACCCAGGCACTGCCGGTCGCACGAAACTGCGCGGCCACTTCGGCCGGGTTGCTGGCGTAGACGGTCTCTTGGTCGGCCCGGCCCTGGGTCAATCGCACGCAGCGCCCCCCCTTGATGTCGATGGCAGGATAAATGGTCATGCGCAAAAACGCTTTGCGCCGCCGGTGCTTTGGGCGAGACTAAATCCATGCCCAACTACCAAGTCCCCGCATTTTTGGCCGAACTGCTCCACGCCCGCTCACCGTCCGGCTACGAAGCCGAAGCCCAGGCGGTGTTCGACCGCCACGTCAAGCCGGCCGCCGACACCTACACCGGCGACGCCCTCGGCAACCGCATCGCCACCCTGAACCCCAAGGGCGACCCCACGCTGATGCTCGCCGGCCACATGGATGAACTCGGCCTCATCATCACCTACATCAACAAGGACGGCTTCATCTATTTCAACACCATCGGCGGTCACGATCGCACCGTGATCTCCGGCCGCCGGATCGTCATCCAAACCGCCCGGGGACCGGTGAAAGGCGTGACGGGCAAGCGTGCCATCCATCTGATGGACGACGCCGACCGGAAAAAAGTCCCGGAAATTCACGACATCTGGATCGATATCGGCGCCCGCTCCAAGGCGGAGGCCCTCGAGCGCGTGAGCATCGGCGACGCCGCCACCTACGACCACGAGTTGGAACTGATTACCGGCAGCATCGGCACCGCCCGGGCCTTTGACAACAAGGTCGGCGCCTACATCGTCGGAGAAACCCTGATCCGGTTGGCCCGGGAGAAAAAGAAACTCGCCGCCAAGGTTGTCAGCGTGGCCACAACCCAGGAGGAAATCGGCGTCCGCGGGGCCACCACCTCCGCCTACCTCGCCGACCCGCACATTGCCGTCGCCGTGGATGTAGGCCACGCCACCGACCATCCCGACTGTGACAACCGAAAATACGGCGAGACGAAACTCGGCGGCGGCCCGATCATTTGCCGCGGCGCCAACATCAATCCGAAGATTTATGACCGGCTGATTCGCGCCGCAAAAAAGCTGAAAATCCCCTATCAGCTCGAAGCCGATCCCCGGCCCACCGGCACCGATGCCCGCGCGATTCAGGTGGCGCGGGGCGGTATCGCCACCGGCCTGATCAGTGTGCCGCTGCGCTACATGCACACCCCCAGCGAACTCGTGGACCTTGAGGACGTGGAGCGTTGCGTGCAGCTGCTCGTCGAATTCGCCAAAGGCCTCGAAAAGGGCGATTACGCCCACTGGTGACGGCACACGGCGCGGGCCACCGGCCCGGCCGCCCGATCAGGCCGCGTCCTGCTTGGGCACGGTCTTGCCCGAGCGGCGCATCGTCGGCCGGCGGCGTCCGGCCACCACGGCGGCGTCGATCACCACCTCGGCCACGTCATCGCGCTGGGGCAGATCATACATCACCTCGAGCATGATGTTCTCCATGATGGAGCGCAGGGCGCGGGCGCCGGTCTTCAGGTCAATGGCCTTCTGGGCAATCGCCCGCACCGCATCCGGCGTGAAACGGAGCTTCACCCCGTCCATCGCGAAAAGCTTGGAATACTGCTTCACCATCGCGTTCTTGGTGCGCAGGAGAATTTTCTCCAGATCGGCGATCCCGAGCTGGTCGAGAACCGACACGACCGGCAGACGGCCGATGAACTCCGGGATCATGCCGAAGCGCACCAGATCCTCCGGTGCCAGCGCCTTCATCATCTGTTCGGGCGCGAGGGTCTGATCCTGCTGGGCCTTCACGGAGGCGAAGCCCAGGCTGCGCTGGCCCAGTCGGCGCTGAATGATGCCGTCGAGTCCGACAAAGGCCCCGCCGCAAATGAAGAGAATGTTGGCCGTGTTGACCTGCACGTATTCCTGGTTCGGATGCTTGCGCCCGCCCTGTGGCGGCACGTTGCACACCGTGCCCTCGAGAATCTTCAGCAGGGCCTGCTGCACGCCTTCGCCCGATACGTCGCGGGTGATGGAAACGTTTTCCGTTTTGCGGCCGATCTTGTCGATTTCGTCGATGTAGATGATGCCGCATTCGGCACGCTTCACGTCGTAATTGGCATTCTGGAGCAGACGCAGGACGACATTTTCGACGTCCTCGCCGACATAGCCCGCTTCCGTCAGCGTTGTGGCGTCGGCGATGGCGAAAGGCACATCAAGGATCTTGGCCAGCGTGCGGGCGAGGAGCGTCTTGCCCGAACCCGTCGGGCCGGCGAGCAGGATGTTGCTCTTCTCCACCTCGACTTCGTTGAACTCGGGCGCCATGGCCACGGAGTCCTTGCCGGTCACACCGGCGTTGAAATTCAGCCGTTTGTAGTGGTTGTAAACCGCCACCGACAGGACCTTCTTGGCGTGGTCCTGCCCAATGACAAAATCGTCCAGCGTGCGCTTGATCTCCGCCGGTTTGATGAGCCGGAAGGCCTGCTTGGTCTCGACCGCCGGCAACTTTACCTCGCGGTCAATGATCGTCTTGCAGACGTTGACACAGGAGTCGCAGATATAAACCCCGGGACCGGCGATGATTTTCTTCACTTCCGCCTGCGATTTTCCGCAGAAGGAGCAGAGGGTCATGCGGGAGGATTTGGCCATGAATCAGAAACGCCGGTGGGGCGATGTTTGTCGAGGGCGTAGTGCGCTTAAGCGCCCTTATGCCGCACTTTGCACCGCCAGCGACTGGGCCTGCTTGGTAGACTCAACCACATGATCCACAATGCCATAGGCCTTGGCCTCTTCGGCACTCATGTAGTAATCACGATCCGAGTCCTTCTCCACCTGCTCCGCGCTGCGGCCGGTGTGACGGGCAATGACTTCGTTGAGCGTCCGGCGCCAGCGCAGGATCTCCTTGGCCGCAATGGCGATGTCTGCGGTCTGCCCGCCAGCGCCGCCCGAAGGCTGGTGGATCATCACCCGGCTGTTAGGCAGGGCAAAGCGCTTGCCCTTGGTGCCGGCCGAGAGCAACACGGTCGCCATGCTCGCCGCCTGGCCGATGCAGTAGGTGGCGACATCGCACTGCAGGAAGTTCATCGTGTCGTAGATGGCCATGCCACCCGTGACAACGCCGCCCGGAGAATTGATGTAGATTTGGATGTCCTTCTTGGGGTCCTCCATCTGGAGGAAGAACATCTGCGCGATCACTAGGTTGGCCACCATGTCGTCGATCGGGGTCCCGATGAAGATGATGCGGTCCTTGAGCAGACGCGAATAGATGTCCATCGACCGCTCGCCGCGGCCGGTGTTTTCGAGAACGATGGGAACGTAGTAGCTCACGCAGATGCCTTGTTGTCCGAGGTCGTGGGTTGTTTCACCGTCACGCTAGCCTTGGACACGAGGAAATCAACCGTCTTGTCGAAAATGATGGACTGTTGCACTCCGCGCAGGGCGTCGCGGTTCTTGGAGAGCTCCTTGACCAGCTTGTCGGGCGACTGGTTGGAGCGCATGGCCTCGCGGTAGATGAAGCTGTCCATGTCCTTCTCCGCCACCTGGATCTTTTCCGCCTCCGCGATCTTGGCGAGGATGAGCTGGAGCTTGACGCGCTTTGCGGCGGCCTTGCGGGCACTCTCGAAGAGTTCCTTTTTGTCCTTTTCAAACTGCTCCTGGGGCACGCCCCGGCGCATGTTTTCCTCAATGAACTGGCGCAGCACGCTCTGGGTCTCGCTCTCGACCAGCGAATCCGGCACGGCGAAGTCCACTTTGGCCGCCAGCGCTTCCGTGATTTGCCGGCGCTGCTCGGACCGGTTCTGATACTCCTTCTGGAGTTTCAGGTTGTTGCGGACACTGGTCTTGAGGCCGTCGAGGTTGTCCACCTGCTGGGCTTTGAAAAAGGCTTCATCCAGCGGCGGGAGCGCGCGCTCGCGAATTTCCTGCACTTCGACCTTATAAACCGCGGTCTTGCCCGCCAATGCCGGCGCGCCGGCGAAATCCGCCGGAAAAGCGATCGTTACGTCCTTCTTGTCCCCGGGCTTCAAGCCGGCGAGTTGCTTGCCCAGGCCGGGGATAACCCCCTCCTGCGAGCCTTCAACCTCTTCCCAGGTCTGGGGCACTTTGCCGTAAATCTGCTTGTCCGGCACCAGTTCGGCCACGGGTTTGCCGTCGATGCTGCCTTCATAGGCCAGCTTGACGTAGTCGCTCTTCTGCGCCGGGCGCTCGGCCACCTTGAACTCGGCCCGCTCGCTGCGCAGCCCCTCGATGACCGCATCCACTTCGGCTTCGGTCGATTCCGTGGGTGCGACCTCGGTCGCCAGTCCGCTGTAATCGGGAAGCGTGAACTCCGGCCGCACGTCCACCGTCACCGTCACGGCGGCGGAAAGGCCCACCGCCACCTCGCCGGGCTCGACGTTGACGACATTCAACACATCCAGCTTCTTGTCCTCCAAACCGGCCCGGTAGGCCTTGGCGACGACCTTCTGTTTGAACTCGTCGTTGATGTCCTTCGCAAACCGCTTGGCCACCATCGCCGCGGGCGCCTTGCCGGGGCGAAAACCGGGCAGTCGGGCCAGCTTGATGAACTCGGCCAGCACGGCCTGGTGCTCGGCCTCAACCTCGCTCTTGTCGAGCGTGACCACAAGGCTCTTGCGGGTATCGGAAATGGAATTGAGTTGGACGTTCACGGTTCGGAATACGCTAGTTTGTTGGATGGAATCGGCCACCCTACGAGCGCATCCCAACCGGTCAATGACGGATTCTCAGCGCTTGCAGCCGGAGGCCACCGGGAGTTTTCTGGCGCCTGCATGCCAAGTCTCCGCGAGCTAAGATCCCGTTATGCCCCCTTGCTGCTGATAGATGCGGCTTCCGCGGTGATTCAAGTCGGAGCCCTGGCCTCGGTTTCAGCCGGGGATCGTTGGACCCGCTCATCCGCCGACGCCGGCACCGGTATTTTCGAAAATCTGGCGGCACTGCCCATGACCCCGGCGGACTGCGGGGCGTTTATTTATTGCGACGGCCCCGGATCAATTCTCGGGATCAGAAGCGCCGCGGCGGCGCTACGCGCATGGTTGGTGGTCGGACCGCGGCCCGTCTTCGCCTATCACAGCCTCAGTCTGGTGGCCCGGGGTCTGGAGCAACCGGGCCAGCAGGTCATCGCCGATGCCCGCCGCGGCCTCTGGCACCGCTGTGCCGGATCCGGCTCGCTTGAACGCGTCCCTGCCGCAGAGCTCGGCGAAAACCTGCTGATGCCGGAGGGGTTTCGCCATTGGTCGCCGCTTCCACCCGGTGTGACGAGCACTTCCTATGACTTGCCCTCCTTGCTGGCCCGAGCCCAGGACGAGGCGCTGTTTACCGAAACCAACGAACCCGACGCCTTCCTGCACGAAGAACCGAGTTACGTCACCTGGACCCCTCACGTCCACCGCAGCCCATGACCACCTTGCCGCGCAAACCGCCGCCGCACCGCTGCTGGGCCGAAATCGATCTCGCCGCCCTGGAGCGAAATCTCCGGCTGATCCGCGCCTCGCTGCCCGCCCACATCCGCTATGTGGCGGTGGTCAAGGCCGACGCCTATGGCCACGGGTTGCACCAAACCGCCGCCAGGCTGATGCATGCCGGGGCGGATCTCTTTGCCGTGGCCAACGTCACCGAAGCTGCCGCCCTGCGTGAACTCGGCCCCGGCTGGCCCATCCTCATCCTCAGCCCGCTTCTGCCCGAGGAAGACTCCTATCTCGCCGAATACGATCTCGCCGCCACGGTGTCTTGTCTGGATGAAGTCAGGCGATTTGACGCGGCGGGTCGCGCCGCCGGCCGGCCGATTGCCGTGCACATGAAAATAGACACCGGCATGGGCCGGCTGGGTGTTTGGCATCCCGAGGCCCCGGCGCTGTGTCAGGAGATCATGAATTCTCCCCACCTCAAATTGGCCGGCGTTTTCACGCACTTCGCCAGCCCGGACGACGATCCGAACTTCACGGCGGAGCAACGCCACCGGTTTCTGGCCGCACTCGCGCGCTGTCCCGGGCTGGACCAGAAATCCATCTTCGTGCACGCGGACAACAGCTCGGGGCTCGAAAGCATGCCCGGAGCCGGTCTCTTTAACGCGGTGCGTGTAGGACTCCTGCAGTTCGGCATCCTGCCCCACCCCAATTCCATGCTGGCCCAGGTGCGCACGGAGCCCGTCTTCAGTTTTCACACGCGCGTCGGCCTCGTGAAGGATCTCCCCGCCGGCACGGGCATCAGCTACGGCCGCACCCACCTGCTGCGACGTGATTCGCGTGTTGCGGTGCTTTGCGCCGGCTACGGCGACGGTCTGCCGCGGGCGGCCAGCAACCGGGGACAGGTTTTGATCCGGGGTCGTCGTTGCCCGATCCTTGGCCGGGTGACAATGGACCAGACCGTGGTGGACGTGAGCGATGTGCCCGGCGTGGCCTGCGGGGACGAGGCCGTGCTGGTCGGCCGGCAGATGGACAACGAAATCAGCATCGCCGAATTCAGCCGGTGGGCGGACACGATCCCGTGGGAGACGCTGTGCTCCGTCACCAAACGCGTCCCACGGATCTATCGCACGGCCCTCGGGGTTTGAACATGAGCCGACGGAACTCCGCGCCAGCCCGCAGCACCCGCCGGCAATTTCTGCACACCTGCTGCGCGGCACTCGGCTGCATGGCACTGGGCTCCGCGACCCGCAGCCTCGGCGGGGTTGTCCCGATGCTGCCCCGGCACCGGCGCCGCATCTTGGTGGTCGTCCGGCTTGATGGCGGAAACGACGGGTTCAACACCCTGATCCCGTTCACCGACCCGCTATACCAGCGGCTTAGACCGACCCTCGCGGTGCCCGTGCGGCAGGTCCTGCCCATCGCTCCGCATCTGGGCCTGCATCCCGCCTGCGCAGGACTGCACACGCTCTTTCAGTCCGGCCAGTTGAGAATTATCCCAAACGTCGGTCACCCATTACTAAACCGCTCGCATTTCCAAGCTCTCGAAAAATGGGAAAGTGCGGCCGCCCATGACGGCCACGCAGGCACCGGCTGGCTCGGGCGCTACCTCGACTGGACCGCGGCCAACCGGCCGACGCCCGCACGGGCGATACATTTCACGCCCAACCTTCCGCTGGCCTTGCGCGGCTTGCACTCCGACGAACTCGCCCGCCCTCACCCCGGCGGCGACGATATCTCTGCCAGCCTGCGCGAAACCGCCCGGATGATCCGTTCAGGCCATCCTGCGGACATTTACTACCTGAACGTCGGCGGGTTCGACACCCATGCCCATCAGGCCCTAGTCCACGCGCATCTGCTGGGAACGGTAAGCGACGCGCTGCTGAGTTTTCGGACGGAGCTCAATCAAGCACATTCCGCTCCGCCGGTCCTGACCGTGGTGTGGTCGGAGTTTGGCCGGAGCCTGGCAGAAAACCCCTGTCTGGGCACCGACCACGGTAAGGAAGGCCCGGTCATGCTGCTCGGCAATCGCATCGGCGGCCTGCACGGGTCCGCAACAGCCACCGAGCCGCTCATGACCGACTTCCGCGACATCTACGCCGGCATTTTGGAAGACTGGCTGGAGTGTCCTTCGGAATCCGTGCTCGGACCGGAAGTCGGGAAAGTTTCCCCGATCTGACCGGCCGCTTATTTGCCAATGGCAAAGAAACGGAAGCCAAGCTTCCGGAGCGCGGCTCCGTCGACGATGTTGCGGCCGTCAAACAGGCAGGCCGGCTTGGGCATCGTGCCGAGGATGCGGGCGTAATCCAAGGTCTTGAACTCATCCCATTCGGTCACGATCGCGATCGCATGGGCTCCTGCACAGGCCGTGTAAGCGTCGGGCGCCACGGTCAGCCGGGCATTGGACTGTCCCTGGCCGAGCACATCGGCGACAATCTCCGCCGCCGGCACCTTCGGGTCATAAACGCACACGTTCGCATGTTCCGCGAGCAGGTCGCGGCATACATTGATCGCGGCGGATTCGCGTGTGTCGTTGGTGTCCTTTTTGAAGGCGAAGCCCAGCACCGCGATTTTCTTGTCCGCGACGGTATTGAACAATTCCTTCACGATCCGCGCGGCAAAGCGCTTCTTCTGCCTGTCGTTCATGCTCACGACACCGGTCCAATCTGCCGCCACTTCCGGCAGACCGAAACTCTCGCACAGGTAGGTGAGGTTCAGGATGTCTTTCTGGAAGCACGAGCCGCCGAAGCCGACCGATGCCTTGAGAAATTTCGGCCCGATGCGGCTGTCCTTGCCGATCGCATTGGCCACTTCGTCCACATCCGCACCGGTGGCCTCGCAAAGCGCAGAGATCGAGTTGATGGAGGAGATGCGCTGCGCGAGAAAGGCATTCGCGACGAGCTTGGAAAGCTCCGACGACCAGAGATTGGTCGTGATGATGCGCTCGCGCGGCACCCAACGGGCGTAGACATCCACCAATGCAGCCATCGCCTTTTCACCGCCCGGGGTGCGTTCGCCGCCGATGAGCACGCGGTCGGGATTTTCAAGGTCGCGCACGGCCGTCCCCTCGGCCAGAAACTCCGGGTTGGAGAGGACCTCAAACTTCAGGCCTTTGGCATTGGAGCCCACGATCGTCTTGATCGACTCGGCCGTTTTTACCGGGATGGTGGACTTCTCAACGATGATTTTGTCGCTTTCGGCATGTTCCGCGATCGTGCGCGCCACCGACTCCACGTAACGCAAATCGGCCGCCCGGCCGGCCCCGACCCCGTAGGTTTTTGTCGGCGTGTTGACGGCCACGAAGATGATGTCGGCCGCCTTGATCTGGCCCGCCACATCGGTGGAGAAAAAGAGGTTACGTCCGCGCGCTGCCTTGACCACATCATCCAGACCCGGCTCGTAGATCGGCAGTGTGTCGGAATTCCAAGCGGCAATACGCCCGGCGTTCATGTCCACGACCGTCACCCGGATATCCGGCGCTTTTTGCGCAATCATGGCCATGGTAGGCCCACCCACATAACCGGCTCCAATGCAGCAGATTTTCATAAATGTGAATGCGAGCGTGGCGCGCCGGGACGGCGAATCCAAGGCCGATTTTCACCCGCCACCGCGGGTGCCATCGACAACGACAACCCGCACCGGCGCTCAGGCCGGTGTGGGTTGGACCGCGGTTGCTTCCGGCTCGGCCTCGTCATCCGCCGCAGCGGATTTGTCGGCGTTTTTCTTGTCGGAAGCCGCGGGTGCCGGCGGCAGCGGCGGCGGCTGCTTGATCACCGGCGAGCGGATTTCGCCAAACTCGAGGATCTCGGCGACATGCTTGCCCTCGATGGTCTCATACTCGAGCAGCGCGGCCGCAATCTTGTCCAGTGCTTCACGCTTTTCGGTGATGATGGCCGTGGCCCGCTTGTATTGTTCGTCGATGATGCGGTGGATTTCGGCATCGATCTTCCGCGCGGTTTCCTCGGACACGTTTTCGTTGCGGGTGATTTCGCGGCCGAGAAACACGGTGTCTTGGTTGTCGCCAAAGGCCACCGGACCGAGCGGGCTCATCCCCCAGTCGCACACCATATGGCGGGCGATTTTGGTCACCTGCTTGATATCGCCGGAGGCGCCGCTGGAAATGTCGTCCAGCACCACTTCCTCCGCGATCCGGCCGCCAAGCCCCATCGCAATCTGGTTCAGCATGCGTTTCCGAGCATGGGTGAGCACATCCTTCTTCGGAATGAACATCGTGCTGCCCAGGCTGCGGCCGCGCGGGATGATCGTCACCTTGTGCACCGGCATGTGCCCGTCATCGAGCACCGCCTGCACCAGGGCATGGCCGGCCTCGTGATAGGCGGTCAGCTTTTTCTCCTCATCGTCCATCAGGCGACGGCGCTCGCGGCCGAACTGGACCTTTTCGCGGGCGTCATCCACGTCGATCATCTCGACCCTTTTCTTGTTGCGGCGGCTCGCGATGAGCGCGGCCTCATTGAGCAAATTGGCCAGCTCGGCGCCGGAAAGCCCGGGCGTGCCGCGGGCGATCACGCTGAGGTCCACGGTGTCAGCGAGACTGATCTTGCGCGCATGAACCCGCAGAATCTGTTCCCGGCCCGCCAAGTCGGGCAGATCCACGTAGATCTGGCGGTCAAAGCGACCGGGACGCAGCAAGGCGCTGTCGAGCACATCGGGCCGGTTGGTCGCCGCGATGATGATGACCCCTTCGTTGGCATCGAACCCGTCCATTTCCACCAACAGGGAATTGAGGGTCTGTTCGCGCTCGTCGTTGCCGCCGCCGAGCCCGGCGCCGCGCTGGCGGCCCACGGCATCGATTTCATCAATGAAGATCAGACAGGGGGCGTTTTTGCGGCCCTGCTCGAACATGTCGCGCACACGGCTGGCACCGACACCGACGAACATCTCGACGAAGTCCGAACCGGAAATGGAGAAAAACGGCACGTCAGCCTCGCCGGCCACGGCCTTCGCGAGCAGGGTCTTGCCGGTGCCCGGGGGACCCACCATGAGAATGCCCTTCGGGATGCGTCCGCCCATCTTGGTAAATTTTTTCGGATCGCGGAGAAACTCCACGACCTCGCTGACTTCCTCCTTGGCTTCGTCACAGCCCGCCACATCGGCAAAAGTCACCTTGTCCCGGTCGCGGGTCAGCAACTTGGCCCGGCTCTTGCCGAAACTCATGGCCCCACGCCCGGCCTGGCGGAGCTGACGCACAAAAAGGAAATAAAGCAGGCCGATGATGAGCACAAAGGGGATGACCTGCGCGGCGATCTGAGTCCACATCGTGGCGGCGGGCTGCTCGGCAAAGATCTGCACTTTCTGCAACCGCTCCATGTTCGCATCCGTGAGCCGGCCGGCGGCCCGGAATTTGACCGACTTGTCCGGGCTGCCCGTCGCCACCGGCATGGCTTCGTGCAGCTCCCCGGTGATGACCGCCCAGTCCCGGCCGCCCGATGCATCGGGCCGGATCACGCCTTCCCGGATTTTGCCCTGCTCGGCAAACTCGACGACCTGCTGCACCTTGAGATTCACCGGCGAGGCCATCCGGCCGGGAGTCCAATAAAGCAGGGAAAATACCGCAATGGCGATGGCCGCCCAGATCAGCAGCACCTTGGGCTGGAAACGGTCGGGGGGCAGGTTTTTGAGCGGGCTGCGCTTTTTTTTGTTTTCGGATTCTGACATTATGGGAATTTGGACTGGTGAAAGAAGGTGTGGGTTCCACTCCTGCAAGTCAATTGAACGGAGCGGGAATCCGGGGCATCAACGCAGGGTTTTCCGCCGATTCCGTTCAAATGCCAGGCAGCCGTCGCGAATGACCGCAAATCCTTCGGTCCCAAGGCTGAAGCGCGTGGGCGCTCCGATCTCCAGCAGATGGAGCAGCACTTCGAAGCCCTGCCGCGACAAGGGTCCCGCGGCCGGCTGTCGCAAAAGCCAGCGGTGCAGGGCGCGTCGCAACAGTGCCCTGGGCTGGCCGCGCACGCTCTCCATTCGCAACCGGCCGCGCCGGTCGATCGGCGCAAGCTTGGCCAGCCATTGTTCCAGTGCGGCCTCGTCCTCAGCCAGCAGGCTACGTGAAAGCGCCGCGCCGGCCAGGGCATCGCGCCGGGCCGCCGCCTGCCAGGCCGGCACCACGGTTTGCCGGATGCGGTTCCTGAAAAATTCCGCGCTTTCGTTGCTGTCGTCCTCCCGCCAGGGAATCCTCAACGCGCGCAGGGCCGCCACCAGTTCTTCGTGCTTCAGCGCCAGCAAGGGCCGCAGGTGAACCCGCCCGCTGGACATCGGCTGAACCGGCCGAGGCGCCGCCAAACCCGCCAGGCCGCTGCCCCGGGCCAACCGCATGAGCATGGTCTCAGCAACATCATTCTGCTGCTGCCCCAACCAAAGCACGCGGCTGCGCACCGACATCATTTTACGGCCAAAGAATTCAAACCGCAGCTCCCGGGCTTCCTCTTCACCTTTGAGCCGGCGGCGCGGATGACGGCGGCCGGCATGAAAGGCGATGCGCAGGGCCCGGCATACCTGACGGCAGAATTCCTCATCCCGGTCCGCCGCCGCCCCACGCAGGCGGTGGTTGTAATGCAAGGCGGTCAGTTGCGCACGGCGCGCCGGCCACTGCGCCCAGAGCAACAGCAGCAGCGCCAGCGAATCGGCGCCACCGGAGAAGGCCACGCACCAGACGGATTTACGCCGGCGTTCGCGCCGCGCCCACGCCAGCACCTCCGGTTGCCAGCTCGCCAGCGGCAGGCGCGCGGCCAACCGGTTCGCCCGCTCTTCCCAGATGGTGCGCAGCGACTTCATGAACCCGGCGGCAGGCCTGCGCCTCAGTTGAAGCTGAGATACTCTTTCCCGAAGAACGGCTGCAGAGCCGCCGGAAGGCGCACGCGGCCGTCGGCCTCCAGGTTGTTCTCCAACAGGGCTGCCAGCACGCGCGGGACCGCCAGCCCCGAACCGTTGAGCGTGTGAACCAGCTCGGGCTTGCCGGTTTCCTTGTTGCGGTAACGGATCTGTGCGCGTCGGGCCTGGAAAGCCTCGAAATTGCTGCAGCTGGAAACCTCCAGCCAGCGTTGCTGCCCCGCGGCCCAGACCTCGAGATCGTATTTCTTGGCCTGGGCAAAACCGAGATCGCCGCCGCACATCAACAGCACCCGATAAGGCAGCTCCAGCTTCTGGAGCAGCCGTTCCGCATCGGCGCGCAGCTTCTCCAGCTCGTCGTAGCTGGTGTCGGGCCGCACCCACTTGAGCAGCTCGACCTTGTCGAACTGGTGGACCCGGTTGAGGCCGCGCACGTCCTTGCCGTAGCTGCCCGCCTCCCGGCGGAAACAGGGCGTGTAGGCGCAGCGGTAAACCGGCAGCATGCTTTCCTCGATGATCTCGTCCCGGAAGAAATTGGTGAGCGGCACCTCGGCCGTCGGCACCGCATAGAGCTTGTCGAGCGTCTCATACATCTGCCCCTCCTTGTCGGGCAGCTGGCCGGTGGCGGTGGCACTGGCCGCGTTGACGAAAATCGGCGGGCTCACCTCGGTGTAGCCGGCGCGGGCGTTTTCCTCGAGGAAGAACTGCAGCAGCGCGCGGGACAGCCGGGCACCGTCGCCCACGAAAAACGGAAATCCCGCCCCGGTAACCTTGGCGCCGCGGCCGAAGTCAAAAAGCCGTTCGAAACCGGGAATCTCCCAGTGCGGCCGGGCATGGGCACCCACCGCAGACGGTTGGCCGTGCGAGGCAAAAACCACGTTTTCCTCGGGCGTGCGTCCCTCAGGCACACTGGCGTGCGGCAGGTTCGGCAGTTCCAGCATCGACGCCCGCCACTTCTCCTCCAGATGCTTCAAGCTTTCCTCTTTCGCCTTCAGCTCGGCCGAAACGGCCTTCATCTCCTGCACCTTGGCGATGAACTCCGGGGAGCCCTTGGCCAAGGCTGCCATCGCGCCGTTGGTGCCCTTCTGCCGGGCACGCAACTGCTCGACCTCGCCGAGCACATGCCGCCAGGCAAGGTCGTTGGCCTGCGCCCGCTCCAGCGGGGCGGCGTCGAGATGTTTCTTGGCCAGAGCCGCCCTGATGAGATCGGGCGATTCGCGCAAAATTTTGGGATCGAGCATGGAAAGTGATCAGCGTTTTTTGTTGAGCCGGCCGTCGGCCTTGAGAAAGCGGGCGTAGACTTCCTTCGCCTGCAGGAGCTTCAATTCCCCGGCAGGCGCCTGGACCACGAAGTTGGTGGGAGCCGTCAGGGGATAGGGACCGAAATTCCGCGGGTCGGTGGGGCCGAAGATCGCCAGCGTCTTCACCCCGAGCGCGGCCGCCAGATGCATCGGGCCGCTGTCGTTGGAAATGACCCAGTCGGAGCGCTCGATGAGCGCGGGCAGCGAGACCAGGCTCGTGTTGCCCGTCAGGTTGAGGAACTGCGCGGGGGGCAGGATGCTCTTGTTCGGGAGATAGTTGTTACCCGCCCAGATGACTTTGCGGGTGCGGCTGGAACGCACGAGCATCTCGGTCAGCTGCCGGAATCCGCCCCATTTTTTTTCCGCTCCGCGGCTGTCCGGAAACATGAGGATGGGCTTCGTGCCGCCGCGTCCTTCCGCAAAACTCAGGTTCAGGCCCTCGGCCTCCCGGAAGCGAAGCCTGCCGCGGAGCTCGGGCTTGGCGTCGAGCACCGGGCAAAATTGCAACAGGATGTCCAGCGCGTGGCTGCGCCGGCCCTCTGGCGGCAGCGGCACCTTCGCGTCGTAGAACATGCCGGCCATTTCCCGCGCATCGCTGCGCCCGACCTTGCGGACGGCCCGCGCCCGGGAGGTCATCAATCCCGAACGCAGCAGCCCCTGCATGTCGAAGACATAGTCAAACTTTGTCTGTCGCACCTCGCGCATGAGCCGGAGAAAACCCTTCGCCCCGCCCGCCCGCTCGAAAACGTGCACCTGGTCCACCGCCTCACAGGCCCGCACCAGCGGCGCGAAGATGTCGCGGACGATCCAGGAAATGCGCAGGTCCCGGCATTGGGACTTCAGCGAAGTCGCCACCTGCAGGCCATGCACGATGTCGCCAAGGGACGAAGGTTTGATGATCAGCAGCTCGGTCATTGTCGGCCGGCGGCAAAATCAGCTTTTGACCGCGCGGAAACGGCAATTCATGGCTTTTCCCCGCTGAAATCAAACGCTTAATCCACCGTCGCGTGCTAAAACTCCTGTTGCAATCCCTGGCCTGGCTGCTCGCCCATTGTCCGGAACGGCTGCTGCACGCCGTGAGCGTGGTCCTGGGGGAACTGATGTGGTGGACCCAGCCGGAACGCCGTCGGATCATGTTGTCCAACCTGGACCACGCTTTCCCCGAGCGCGGGGCGGTCTGGTGCCGGCAGATGGCCCGGCGCAGCTGCCGTCGCCTGATGGAAACCGGCCTGCTCACGCTGGCCATGCCCGCGCTCAGCGCCGAACGCATGCGGCGGATGGTATCGGCTTCACCCGCGATGCAGGCTTTGTTTGCCGCCCACCGGCAGGAGCCGTTTCCCGCGGTCATGGCCGCGCCCCACATGGCTTATTGGGAGGTGCAGACCGCCGTCGGACTGACGGTGCCGGGACCGTTCCCGGAATTCAGCGCCATCTACCGGCCGTTGCGCAATCCGACGTTGGACGACTGGGTGCGGCAAACGCGGGAGCTGCATGGCATGAAGCTGCTCTCGCGCAAGGAAGGCTTCCACGGCGTCATGCGTCTGCTCAAACGACGCGGGCTCGCCGCCATCCTTTTCGACCAGAATGCCCGGCAGACCGGTGCGCTCACGCTGCTGTTCGACCGCGTGTGTTCGACCACGGAGCTCCCCGGCATGCTGGCGGCGAAAACCGGTGCCCACGTCCATGCCTTTTATGCGCGCCGGCTGGGCTTTTGGCGCGTCGAGATTTGCAGCGAGCGCATCGCCGTCCCGGCGGAAAGCGGGGCCATCACGATCGCCATCAACCGCTGGCTGGAGAACCTGCTGGCCACGGACGACGAAGCCTGCGCCTGCTGGCTTTGGGCCCACAACCGTTGGGGCCAGCAAACCGACCACAACACGCGATACCGGCTCCAAGCCAAACGCGACCTGCTCGCGCAGGAGCTGGCGACGCGGGGACTCGCCGCCCCGCCCCGCCGAACCCGGGTTTACGTCCGCCTGCCAAACTGGCTGGGCGATGTCGTCATGGCCCTGCCCCTGTTGCGCGCGTTGCGAACCTCCCGGCCGGATGCGGAACTCACCCTGATCGCCCAGCCGGGCTTCCTGCCGCTGCTGGAGCGCTTTTCCGTCGCGGACCGTCTGTTGCCCCTGCCGCCGCGGGGCCCCGGCTACTTCCACTTTTTCCGCAACCTGCGGGCCCACTATCCCGACAATTACCTGCTCCTGACCAATTCGTTCCGCGGCGACCTGGAAGCGTGGCTGACCGGCTGCCCCCAGCGCTTCGGCATCCTTCGCCCCGGCAAGCTGCGCCCGCTGCTCACCCACGCTTACGAGCTGCCGCAGGATTTCGACGAAGCCCAGCGCCACCAACTCGAACTGGGGACCGCCTTCCTGCAGCGCTTCGGGCTCTCGACCCCGCCCGAAACCCGTCCCCTTGCCGAATACCGCCCCCCCACCCAGCCATGTCTCGGCCTGATCGCCGGCTCCGAAAACAACCCGGAAAAACGCTGGCCGGTGGCCCACTGGCGGCGACTCATCGAGTTGCTCCCGCCCAATCTGCCTGTGGTGCTTTTCGGCACCGCCAAGGATCTGCCCATCACCAGTGCCATCGCCAACGGCTTCGGACCCCGCGTGGAAAACCTCGCCGGCCGCACGGACCTCGTCACCTACGCCGAACGGCTGTCCGCCTGTTCATGGTTGGTTACCAATGATACCGGCGGTATGCACCTTGCCAATGCGCTGGGCGTGCCGCTGCTCGCCCTGTTTGGTCCAACCAACCCCGTCCGCACCCGTCCGGTTTTCGACGCCCCGGTCCACATCATGCAGCCCCCCGGCTGTCCGCCGACCGGCGGCGGCCGGCTGGCAGACCTCAGTCCGGAGATTGTTTTCCAAAAAATGCAGGAATCCGCCCCGGCGCTTTTCGTCGCGAAGGATTAGCATTGCCCGGGCTCGCCGCCGCCGCGCAACCTACCCCGAGCAACCGCATGCCACTGCTTTCCGTCAAAGACCTCCGCACCTACTTTCACACCCGCAACGGCATTTATCGCGCGGTGGACGGAGTCAGCTTTGACCTGGACCGCGGTGAAACCCTCGGGATCGTCGGTGAATCCGGCTCCGGAAAATCCGTGACATGTTACTCCCTGATGGGACTCATCCCGCAACCGCCCGGGCGGATCGAAAGCGGCACCGCCCTGTTCGACGGCGTGGACCTGTTGCGGGCCACTCCGGCCCAGACGCGAGCCATCCGCGGCAAACGCATCGCGATGATCTTTCAGGATCCGATGACATCGCTCAATCCCTACCTGAGGATTTCCGAGCAGCTCATCGAGCCCCTGTTGATCCATGAAAAGCTCTCCAAAACCGAGGCCATGCGCCGCGGCCTGGCCATGCTCGAGGCGGTCGGCATCAATGATGCGGCCAAGCGGATCCGTTACTATCCGCATGAGTTCTCCGGCGGCATGCGGCAACGCGTGATGATCGCCATGGCCCTCATCACCAAGCCCGAGATCCTGATCGCCGACGAACCCACCACTGCGCTCGATGTCACCGTGCAGGCGCAGATCCTCGAGTTGATCAAAAAAATGCAGCAGGAGCTTGGCATGGCGGTGATCTTCATCACCCACGACCTGGGCGTCGTCTCCGGGCTTTGCGACCGTGTGCAGGTGATGTATGCCGGCCGCATCGTCGAGACGAGCGGCACCCGGGAGCTGTTCCGCGAACCACGGCACCCCTACACGCGCGCCTTGCAGCACTCGATCCCCTCGCTGCAAGCCAAGGGCTCCGAACTGTTCACCATCCCGGGCATGCCGCCCGACCTCTCCAAACCGCTCGCCGGTTGTGCCTTTGCCGCACGCTGCCCACAGGCGGCGGACCGTTGCCGGCAGGAGACCCCGCAGCTCGCCCCTTGGAAACCCGGCCACCAACAGGCCTGCCTGCGGGTGCAGGCCGGCGAAATTTGAACCACGCCATGCCCGACCCCATTCTCGAGCTGCAGGACGTCCGGACCCACTTCCCCATCCACGAAGGTTTCGTGATACGCCGGCAGACCGGCACGGTGAAGGCCGTTGACGGCGTGACCCTGAGCGTGCGCCGGGGCGAAGTGCTCGGCTTGGTGGGCGAGTCCGGCTGTGGCAAATCAACGCTGGCCCGCACCATCATGCAGCTGGTGCCCACCACCGGCGGCACCGTGATCCTGGAGGGCAAAAACCTCACCGCCGGCTCCGCCGCGGAGATCCGCAACGTGCGGCACGACCTCCAAATGGTCTTCCAGGACCCGTTCGCCTCGCTGAATCCGCGCATGACGGTGTTCGCCACGCTGGCCGAGCCGCTGCTGGTTCACGGCCGCTGCACCGCTGCGGAGGCCACCCGGGAGGTGGCCGAACTCATGCAGCTGGTCGGCCTCGCCCCGCGGTTCATGCAGAAATATCCGCATGAGTTTTCCGGCGGCCAGCGCCAACGCATCGCCATCGCCCGGGCACTGGCCTTGCGCCCCAAGGTCATCATCGCCGACGAACCCGTCTCCGCGCTCGATGTTTCGATCCAGGCCCAGATTCTCAATCTGCTTTCCCAGCTCACCCGGAAGATGAACCTCTCGCTGGTATTTATTGCGCACGACCTCTCGGTGGTGAAGCACATCTCCGACCGCGTCGCCGTGATGTATCTCGGCAAGATCGTGGAACTCGGGAGCGCGGTCGAGGTGATCGAGCACCCGCAGCACCCATACACCCGGGCTTTGGTCAGCGCCATTCCCGTGCCCGATCCGGACATCGAGCGCAACCGGCGCCGCATCGTGCTTCCCGGGGATCCTCCTTCCCCCATTAATCCGCCGGCCGGCTGCGCTTTTCATCCCCGCTGTCCGCACGCGAAGGAAGTGTGCCGCGGCGCCGTGCCACCCCTCGTGACCCATGCCGGGCGCGAGGTCGCCTGTGTGCGCCTCGGGGAGTTTTAAAGCGCAATCAGGCCCGTCTGGCGCAGTGCCTCATACGTCGCAATCCCGGCCGCCGTGCTGAGATTTAGCGACCGCAAGGCCGGATTGGCCTGCGGGATGGTCAGGCGGGCGGACTCACCGATCTCTGCGTGGAGCCAATCGGGAGCCCCGGCGCTTTCGCTGCCAAAAACAAGCCCATCGCCGTCGGCAAACGCGGCATTCCAGAAACACTGCTTGGTCTTGGTGGTAAAAAGCCACAAACGCCGGGGACCGAACGGACTGTTGCGGAACGCCTGCCAATCGGCATGTTCATGCACGTCCAAGGTGCGCCAGTAATCCATGCCCGCCCGCTTCAGGTTCCGGTCGGTGATTTCGAAACCAAGCGGATGCACCAGATGCAGCCGCGAACCGGTCAGGGCGCACATGCGGCCGATATTGCCCGTATTGGGAGCGATTTCCGGCTGAAACAGAACCACATGGAGCATGGGTGATAAATCCGGGCAAATTAGGGGATATTCAAGCCCAGCAACGCATTGATTTTTTCATCAGCATCAACCACGGTCGCGCTGCCCGTGAGCGACCCGAACAACAAAGCCGTGGTGATCCTTGACGACGAGCAGTCCTATGCGGAATTGCTCACCCAGCTGCTTACGGACAGCCTCGCTTGTCCCGTGCACACCTTCACGCGGCCGCTCGACGCGCTCGCCGCGCTGCCCGGCATCGATGCCGGCATGATTGTGACCGACTACTTCATGCCCCAGCTGAACGGCATCGAGTTCATCACCGAAGCGCACAAGATTCTGCCCGATGCCTCCTATATTATTATCACCGGTCATCCCCTGCGGCTGACTGACGAGGCACTGGCCAACCTGCCCAATCTGAAGTCCGTCCTGCCCAAACCCTTCAATTGGAAAAAACTGACGGACGAGATCGTTCGCTATTGGCCGGAGGGCCTGCCTTCGCCCCTGCGGCAACGCGACTAATCTACCTGCAGGCCGGCGTTGTCCGCCTCCAGGATCCGGCCTTCACAGGCCAGCCCGGCCGTGGTGAACGCGCCGCGCATGGCGTCCAGCACGGCCGCCGCCTCTTCCCGTCGGCAGACACACAGCACACTGGAGCCGCTGCCGCTCAACCAGCCCGTGAGCGCCCCGGCAGACTTGCCGGCCGCGAGCGCCGTCTGGGCACCCGGAATCTTGGGCAAACGGTAGGGTTCGTGCATGAAATCGCCGGACACATGCCTCAGCTTGTCGTAATCCCGGCTGGCCATCACGGCGACGAGATAGGCCGCGCTGTTGATGCTGCGCACCGCATCAAAATAAGGCAGCGTCGCCGGCAACGCCCCGCGCGATTCCTTGGTCAGTATCTCCACCAGAGGCGAGGACACGACAAACGCCAGGTCGGCCGGCACCTCAAAACGGACGCAATCGAGATAGGCACCATCGGCCGGATTGG
>JAHCLN010000055.1 GCA_026125215.1 Opitutaceae bacterium | reverse complement strand
CGGCACAACCGCGGCGATGGCCTCGCGGATGCGGTCGTAGTCGGCCTCGTAGTCGGCCCACGGAATGCCGGAGGCGTCGCCCAGCACCGCCTGCGCGAGCCGGCACACGATGGCGGGTTCGCTCAGCAGCTGCGGCGAGGCGGGCGCGAGCCGGCCGCGCGAGGGGTTGATGATGCCCATCGAGTCCTCAACCGTGACGAACTGCTCGCCCCCGGCCTGCCGGTCGCGCTCGCTGCGGCCGAGGCAGGGCAGGATGAGGGCGGTGCGGCCGGTGACAAGGTGGGCGCGGTTCAGCTTGGTGGAGACATGGGCGGTGAGCGTGCAGCGGCGCAACGCGGCCGCGGTGTATTCGGTGTCGGGCGTGGCGGAAAGGAAGTTCCCGCCCATCGCGAAGAACACCTTCACGCGGCCGGCGTGCATCGCCTTGATGCTGTCCACCGTGTCGAGCCCGTGCGAACGCGGCGACTTGAAACCATAGCGCGCATCGAGCCGGTCGAGCCACCAGTCGGGCATTTTCTCGAAGATGCCCATGGTGCGGTCGCCCTGCACGTTGGAGTGTCCGCGCACGGGGCAGGCCCCCGCGCCGGGCCGGCCGATGTGGCCGCCGAGCAGCAGCAGGTTGACGATGGTCTGGATGGTCTCGACCGCGTTGGGCTGCTGCGTGAGGCCCATGGCCCAGCAGGCGATGGTCGCCTTCGAGCGTGCGGCCAGTGCGGCCACGGTCTCGATCTGGTCGCGCGCCACACCGCTGGATTCGGTGATTTCGGCCCAGTCGGCGGCGCGCAGATCCGCCACCAGTTCGGCGTAGCCGTGGGTGTGCGCGCGGATGAAGTCGTGGTCGAACACCGTGCCCGGGGCGGCGTCTTCGCGCGCGAGCATCGCCTTCATGATGCCCTTAAAGAGCGCCAGGTCGCCGTTGATCCGCGGCTGCACCCACAGGTCCGCCAGCCGGGCGCCCTCGCCCAGCAGCGTGGGCAGCGCTTTCAGCGGGTTCATGAAATGCTGCGGGTTCTCGAACCGGTCGGTGCCCACCTCGGGCAGCGGATTGATGGAGACGATCGTCGCGCCCCGCCGCTTCGCCTCCTCGAGGCTGGAAAGCATCCGCGGGTGGTTGGTGCCGGGATTCTGGCCGACAACCAGGATGAGGTCGGCCTTTTCGAAGTCGTCGAGTCTCACCGTGCCCTTGCCGATGCCGATGGTCTCGCCGAGCGCCGTGCCGCTGGATTCGTGGCACATGTTGGAGCAGTCGGGCAGGTTGTTGGTGCCGAACCGGCGGACGAAGAGCTGGTAAAGGAAGGCCGCCTCGTTGCTCGTGCGGCCGGAGGTGTAGAAGGCCGCTTCGTCCGGCGACCCCAGCGCGTGCAGCTCGCGCGCGACCAAGGCGAAGGCCTCGTCCCACGCGATCGGCGCGTAGTGCGTGGCGCCGGGGCGGAGGACCATCGGATGCGTGAGCCGACCCTGGCGGTTGAGCCAGTAATCGCTCCGGTCGGCGAGTTCGCTCACGGAGTGACGGGCAAAAAATTCCGGCGTGCAGCGCTCCGGCGTGGCCTCGTCGGCGATGGCCTTGGCGCCGTTTTCGCAGAATTCGAAGGTGTGCCGCTCGCCGTCCGGGCTGGGCCACGCGCAGGACTGGCAGTCGAAGCCGTCCTTCTTGTTCACTTCCAGCAACAGCCGGGTGCCACGCACCGGGCCCACGCCCTTGACGACAAAGCTGTTCGTCTTGACCACGGCCGTGAGGCCGGCGGCGGCCTTGCTGGGCGCGCCCAGCCGCGGCGCGGCGGGTTCGAGGGGAGGCTGGGCGGAGGGCGGGACGGACGGGTTGGACACGGGAGACTTTCTTTTCGGCGGCTTTGGGCTAGGTTTCAAGCATCGGTCATGTTTGCGAATCTCCTCCAGCTTTTTTCCCGCGCGCCTGCCCCGGTTTACGAGGCGGGCTTTCTGCGCGAGGTCACCGTCGTGCGCAAGGCGACCCGCGATCCGCGGATGATGCATTTCCTGCTCGTCTGCTGGGTGCTGATCGCGGTGAAACACGTTGGCATCATCTACGCCTGCTGGCGCTGGCCGGTGCCGTTTCACCAGCTCTGGATCAACGCCCCGACCTTCGCGCTGGGTCTGCTCGCGACCGTCGTTTACTGGCGGCGCTGGTAACCGCGGTTTTCGCTCGCCGCTTCCGGTCCCCGCGGGGAATAAGTTCCCATGCCCAACATCCCCGGACTCCGCAGCCCTTACGCCAAGACCGGCCGGCTCGTTTACTTCGGCCGCATGCTCGACAAGATCCGCCTGCACGCGACCGGCGCGCTCCCGGCCGACTACGTGGAAAATCTCGGCACCGGCTTCGACGGCCGCTGCTGCCGGTTCCTGCGCGTGGACTACACCGCGTTGCGGGACCGCACCCTCGCCGGCGACCTCGATGACGCCGGGATGCTCGCGTGGTGTCACGCCCAAGGCGGCGAACGCACCGACGAGGAGTGCGAGGTCTGGAACGGCTTCATGATGAAACGCGGCTGGCGCGATGCCGGTGCCCCCACCCTCGCCCGCCGCATCCGCGAGTCGGCCCTGGAGCAACAGCCGGTTATGACCATGTTCGACTATCTCGACTTCGACGAGGGCCGCGACCCGGTCTCCGCCCGCGCGTGGGAACAGTGAACCCGCAGGTCATCGTCATCATGGGCGTGGCCGGCAGCGGCAAAACCACCGTCGGCCGCACGCTCGCGGAGTCGCTCGGCTGGCCCTTCGCCGATGCCGACGATTTTCACCCGCCTGCAAATGTCGCCAGGATGAGCGCGGGCCAACCGCTCACCGACGAGGACCGCGCACCGTGGCTCGCCGCCATCCGCGCCTGGATCGAGGCCCGCCTCGTCCGGGGCGAAACCGGCGTCGTCACCTGCTCCGCCCTCAAGGCCGCCTACCGCCGCGCCCTGCTCGCCGGCGACGCCCGCATCCGGCTTGTTCACCTGCAGGGCACGCGCGAACAGTTGCAGGCGCGCATCGCGGCACGCCAGAATCACTTCATGAAACCGGCCATGCTCGACAGCCAGCTCGCCGCGCTGGAGCCGCCGGCCGATGCCCTCACGCTCAACCTCGCCCCGCCGCCGGCCGACCTCGCCGCCGCCATCCGCCGCGAACTGCACCTATGAAACGCATCCTCGGCCTCATCCTGCGCGGACTCGCGCTCCTCGCCGGCCTCGCCGTGGTCGTCGCGGTGCTGCTGGTCGCCTGGCTTTATTTCCATCTCCACACCAGCCGGCCGCAACTCGACGGCGCCGCCGCCGTGCCCGGGCTCGCCGCCGTCGTGACGATCGAGCGCGATGCGCTGGGCATTCCCGTCATCCGCGGCGAAAACCGCGCCGACCTCGCCCGCGCCCTCGGTTACCTGCACGGGCAAGAACGTTTCTTCCAGATGGACCTCATGCGCCGGCGCTCGGCCGGCGAACTCTCCGCGCTGATCGGCGAGGCCACGGTCGGGCTCGACCGTCGCACCCGGCTGCACCGCTTCCGCTCCCGCGCGCGTGAAGCCCTTGCGCTGGAAGCGCCGGAAACCCGCGCGCTCGTCGAGGCCTACGCCGCCGGCGTCAACGCCGGCCTCGGCAGCCTCGGTCTAAAGCCTTTCGAATACCTTGTGCTGCGCAGCCGGCCCGAACCCTGGCAACCGGAGGATTGCTACCTCGTCGGCTTCGCCATGGCGCTCGATCTGCAGGAGAGCGAAGGCCGCTATGAGCGCGGGCTCGGCGCCGTGCGCGACCATTACGGCCCCGAGGTCGCGGCCTTTTTCGCCCCGCTGTTCACCCCGGCCGATGCCGCGCTCGACGGCTCGACCGCCCCGCTGCCGCCGCTCCCGGAGCCGCGGCACATCAACCTGCGCCGCCGCACCGCCCCCGCCACCAACGCGGCCCTGCCGGCCGAACCCGTCCCGGTGGGCAGCAACAATTTCGCCGTCGCCGGTGCGCACACCGCCGACGGCGGCGCCTGGATCGGCAACGACATGCACCTCGAGCTCGGCGTGCCCAACACCTGGTATCGCGCCAGCCTCGTGTGGGGCGGCCAACGCGTCACCGGGCTCACCCTGCCCGGCACCCCGGCGATGATTGTCGGCAGCAACGGCCAGGTCGCGTGGGGTTTCACCAACAGCTACGCCGACACCGCCGACGTCGTCGCGGTGGAGACCAACAGCATCTCGCGCCGGCTTTACCGCCGCGGCGTGGACAACCTCGAATTCGAGCGCTGGGAGGAAACCATCGCCGTGCGCGGCGGCCGGCCCGTCACGGCGGAGTTCGAATCCACCCTCTGGGGCCCCGTGATCCGCGACGTGAACGAGACCCTCGTCCACGCCTACCGCTGGATCATGCACGAGCCGGGCGCGATCAACTTCAACTTCATGGACATGGAGTCCGTCCACACCGTCGAGGAGGGCATCGCCGTCGCCCACCGCGCCGGCATCCCCGCGCAGAACATCGTGCTCGCCGACACCGCGGGCGACATCGCATGGACCATCGCCGGCGCGCTGCCCAAGCGCTTAGGCCACGACGGTCGCTTCCCCGTCGCGTGGACCTACGGCGACCGCGGCTGGACGGGCCGCCTGCCGGTGGCGGAGATTCCCGTCATCCGCCGTCCCGCGGCCGGCCGAATCTGGACCGCCAACAACCGCATCGTCGGCGGCGAAGCTCTCGCCCACCTCGGCGACGGCGGTTATTACCTGCCGGGGCGCGCCGCCCAGATCCGCGACGGGCTCACCGCGCTCGACGCCGCCACCCCGGCCGACCTGCTCGCCATCCAGCTCGACGACCGCGCGCTTTTTCTCACGCGCTGGCACGCGCTGCTGGTGGAAGTGCTGACGCCGGAGGCCACCGCCGCCTCCCCCGCCCGGGCCGACCTGCTCGCCGCCCTCAAAAACTGGGAAGGCCGCGCCACCGTGGATTCGGCCAGCTACCGGCTCGTGCGGGCCTTCCGCCTGCACGCCGCCAACCTCGCACTCGCCCCGGTGTTCGCACCCGCCCAGCGGCGCGAGCCGCAGCTCAACTGGCGGATGTTCCGCTACGAGGAGCCGCTCTGGCAGCTCGTCACCGCCCGCCCGGAACATCTGCTCAACCCGCAGTTCGAGGATTGGAACGGGCTGCTCCTCGCCGCCGCCGATGCGGTGACCGCAGATCTTGTGCGTGAGAAACTCACGCCCGCCACGGCCACATGGGGCAAACGCAACACCGCCGCCATCCGCCATCCGCTCGGCCATTTCCTGCCGCGCTGGCTCACCGGCTGGCTCGACCTGCCGGCCGATCCGCTGCCGGGCGACACCTACACGCCCCGCGCGCAAAGCCCGCGCTTCGGCGCGAGCAACCGCCTGGTCGTTTCGCCCGGCCGCGAAGAAGCGGGCCTCATGCACATGCCCGGCGGCCAGAGCGGCCACCCGCTTTCTCCCTTCTACCGCGCCGGCCACGCCGCCTGGGTGCGCGGCGAACCCACGCCCTTCCTCCCCGGCCCCGCACAGCACACGTTGACGCTCAATCCCGGCCAAAACTGACAGGATTCGCCGACTGTCTCGGTCGGTTTTGGCTGACCGTATTTTCGCCCTGATAGCCAGAACTCAGTGACCATCACAATAAATCTACCACAACACCGGCACGCCGCCCCAGCGCGTGATTTCCCGGTCAGATGTGATCAGGGTGAGGTGGTGTTCCAAGGCCGTGGCGCAGATGAGCCGGTCCGCCGGATCTTTGTGCGGCCAATCGAAGTTCACGCTGCGCCAGGCAATAGCCGGGGTCAGCGGCAGCACTTGGAATCGGCGGCCAATGCCATCAAGCCAATCCGCTGGATCGGAATTCGGGTGGATAGTTCCGGCCTTTATCAGCCGCGCGATCTCCACGAGGGAAATGGCCGCGAGGCAAAAACTGTCCGCCTCGTGGGTTTTGGCCAGCACTCGCACCCGGGTGGAAAGCGGCGACTCATCCGCGATGATCCAAAGCACCGCGTGGGTATCGAGCAGGTATTTCATTCCTTGAGCATGTCCCACTCCTCGGGCGGAATCACGGGGCCATCGGGGAGTTTTCCCACCCGGATACTGCCCTTCATGCAGCCCAAAATGCCTTTCTCCCGCTGGCGCGCGCGAAATTCAAAGGTCTGCCCCTCCGCCTCGATGATCACCGTCTTGCCCGCCGCCGCCAGCTTGCGCATGCGCGGAAACTCCCGCTGAAAGGCCCGGATGGTGGTTTTCATGCCTGTCAGTCAATTCTGTCTGACAGCCGTGTCAAACCGACAATCCTGCCGTCCTGATGCGTTCGGTGCCTACGGCAATCCCTGTGCTTTCTTCCAGCGGCGGAGCCGGCCGTGCGCATTGCGGTAAGGTGACGCGGTGTTGAGCTGGATCATCTGCCCCATCGTGCATTTCCGATACCACGGCGATCCATATAATGCCTTGTCATCCTTGCTTTCCACCAGCTGCACGATGCGCCCCTTGGTCTTCTCCAGCCGCCGCAAAAGTGACCCGAAGTCCTCGGTCTTGTAATCGGCATAGAACTTCTGCGCGAGCTGGCCGAGCTCCGTCCACTTGAAGCCGGTTTCGGGAATATCAGGTTCCCCTCCCCGGTCTCTTTTCCGGTGCCATTTTAGGACCAGTTCACCCCAGCCGATGAGGTAGGAGACGAGATTGCACACGCTCATCATCGTATCCTTGCGATGTCCCGGCATGCTTTTGGTGCGGGTCAAGGCATCCGGTATGCTCTCCAGCTCCAACCGGACTTTTTGGTAGTTCCCCTCAATAGCTGCCAACAACGTGTTTTTGCTCTTGGGGACTGGCATGACGGCTACTTCCAAAAGCTTACCGCTCAGATATTATCTTTATAAGCCTCAACTCAACGAGCTTGGATTCCGCAATGTCTATGGTCTTCGACTCGCCGTCTTCAGCATAGCCACATTTCGAGTAGAAGGCCCGAGCCAGATTGTTCCGCTCCAAGACCCAAAGGACAACGGACTGAAATCCTTCAGCCCATAGTTTTTGCTCCGCGTGCCGGATGAGCGCCCCGCCGATGGCGCATCGCCAATGGCTTGGGTCAACATACAAGGCGTAGATCTCACCCTCATGGGCTTCGCCATTTTCCCTCGCTTTGCCGCTGGCGATCCACCCGCGAATGTTTCCAGCCTCCTCAAACACCTGGACCATGCCGCTGTCGCGTTCAATTCCGCGACGCCAGCCCGCTGCACGCTCAGGAATTGAGAGATTCGCCAGAAATGCCGCGGGCATGATTCCCGTATAAGCTGCCCGCCAGCCAGCGACGTGAATCGCGGCAATTGCATCGGCATCAGCGGGCACGGCAGCGCGTGTCATTTCACCGGAATATAACACCAAAAGTGGCGACTCACGCGAGCTGAAAGATGGGTGCCCCTTGCGGTGGAGTAGCCCATAACCTGCGCTGTCGCAGCAGCCGTCTTTCTCAGCCGCTTACCGCAGTTTCACGACGAGGTCCTTGGCTTCGACGGTGTCGCCGACGGCGGCGTGGAGTTCGGCGACGACGCCATCGGCGGGCGCGTAAACGGAGGTCTGCATCTTCATCGCTTCCATCATGAAGAGGCGGTCGCCCTTCGCGACCTTGGCGCCGACGGAGGCGGAGAGCACGGCGATGAGGCCGGGGATGGGCGCAGCTACCTGCCGCGGATCGGCGAGGTCGGCCTTGGGGCGCGACTTCGCGGTCGCGGCCACGCTCCTGTCCTGGATGAAAACCTCGCGGGTGATGCCGTTGAGCTCATAGGTCACGGGGCGGCGGCCGTCCTTGTCGGGCTCGCCGACGCTGACGAGACGGATGATGAGCACCTTGCCCTCCTCGATCTCGACGGAAATTTCCTCGCGCGGCTTGAGGCCGTAGAAGAACGCGGGCGTGGGCAGCACGCTGACGTCGCCGTATTCGCGCTGGTGCTTCGCGAAGTCGGCGAAGACCGCGGGATACATGAGGTGCGAGTAGAATTCGTCGTCGGTGGGCTCGCGGCGGAGTTTTTCGGCCAGCTCCGCGCGGAGTTTTTTCAGCACGGGCTCCGCAATTTTCGATTTTGGATTCTGGATTTTCGATTTTTTCTGTGCGCGTTGCTTTGCCGCAGCGACATCCGCGAGGTATTTTTTCTGTGCTGCCTTGAATTTATCTTCCCCGAGCACGGCGCGCCACACGGGCACGGGCCAGCCGCCGTCGGGCCAGCCAAGGCCGCCGGTGAGCATGTCGATCACGCTCTCGGGGAAGGGTGTCTCGCCGGGCGGGAGGTTGACGACATCGGCGGGCCTGATGCCGCGCGAGAAGAGGAAAAGCGCCATGTCGCCCACGACCTTGGAGGAGGGCGTGACCTTGACGATGTCGCCGAAGAGCCGGTTGACCTCGGCGTAGGTGCGCGCGATCTCCGGCCAGCGGTGCGCGACGCCCATCGAAGCGGCCTGCTCCTTGAGGTTGGTGTATTGCCCGCCGGGCATCTCGTGGAGATAGACCTCGGCGGAGCCGGTCTTCGGCGCGGTGTCGAAGGGCGCATAGAACGCGCGCACCTGCTCCCAGTAGTCGGAGAACTGGTCGAGCGCGGCCAGGTCGAGCCCGGTGTCGCGCGGGGTGTGCTGGAGCGCGGCGACGACGGAATTGAGGTTGGGCTGCGCGGTGCTGCCCGACATCGAGGCGGTGGCGAGGTCCACGATGTCCACACCGGCCTCGGCGGCGCGCAGGACGGAGGCGGCATTGACGCCGCTGGTGTCGTGCGTGTGGAAGTGGACGGGCAGTCCGACCTCTTCTTTCAAGGTCTTCACGAGCTTGTGCGCGGCGTGCGGGCGACAGAGGCCGGCCATGTCCTTGATCGCGAGGACGTGCGCGCCCATGCGTTCCAGTTCCTTCGCCAGCTTCACATAATACTTGAGCGTGAACTTGTCGCGGCGTTCGTCGAGGATGTCGCCCGAGTAGCAGATGGCGGCCTCGCAGACGGCATGCGTGTCCTGCACCGTCTCCATCGCGACGCGGAGGTTGGGCAGGTAGTTCAACGAGTCGAAGATGCGGAAGATGTCCATGCCGCTGGCGGCGGCGTGCTTCACGAAGCCGGCGACGACGGCATCGGGGTAGTTGGTGTAGCCGACGGCGTTGGCGCCGCGGAGGAGCATCTGGAAGCAGATGTTGGGCACCTTGGCGCGGAGGTCGCGCAGGCGCGCCCAGGGATCCTCGTTGAGGAAGCGCATCGCGGTGTCGAAGGTCGCCCCGCCCCACATTTCGAGCGAGTAGAGCCGGGGCGCGCGGCGGGCGAGAAAGCCCGCACTCGCCAGCATGTCGTAGCTGCGGACGCGCGTGGCCATGAGCGACTGGTGGGCGTCGCGGAAAGTCGTGTCGGTGACGAGCAGGCGCTTCTGCTTAAGCGTCCACCCGGCAAACTTCTTCGCACCGAGTTTGAGCAGCAGGTCGCGCGTGCCGGCCGGCGGCGGGGTGCGATCGTCCTGCCCGAGCACGGGCACGGCGGGAAACGGCTTGGCCGGGCGGTAGCCCTTGGCGTGCGGGTTGCCGTTGACGGTGACGTTGCCGAGGAAGCTGAGGAGCTTGGTGGCGCGGTCGCGGCGGGGCTTGAAGGCGAAGAGCTCGGGCGAAGTGTCGATGAGCGTGGTGGTGGCTTCGCCGGAACGGAAGAGCGGGTGCGCGATGACGTTCTCGAGGAACGGGATGTTGGTCTTCACGCCGCGGATGCGGAACTCGCTGAGCACGCGGCGGGCGCGGTTCATCGCGATCTCATAGCTCTGGCCGCTGGTGATGACCTTCACGAGCATCGAGTCGTAGAAGGGCGTGATGACGGCGCCGGCGTAGCCCATGCCGCCGTCGAGGCGCACGCCAAAGCCGCCGGGCGAGCGGTAGGCGAGGATGCGGCCGTAGTCGGGCACGAACTTGTTCTCGGGATCCTCCGTCGTGATGCGGCACTGGATGGCGTAGCCGTTGCGCGGCACGTCGGCCTGCGCGGGCATGCCGACCTCGGGCGAATGAAGCGCGTGGCCCTGCGCAATGAGTATCTGGGCGCGCACGAGGTCGAGGCCGGTGATGACCTCGGTGACGGTGTGCTCGACCTGGATGCGCGGGTTCATCTCGATGAAGAACCACTCGTGGCGGTCGAGATCGTAGAGGAATTCCACGGTGCCGGCGTTGTCGTAGCGGATCTCGCGGGCGATGCGCGCGGCGGCCGCGCAGAGCTCGCCGATGATCGCCGGCGGCAGGCCGAAGCTCGGCGCGACCTCGACGACCTTCTGGTGGCGGCGCTGCACGGAGCAGTCGCGCTCGTGCAGGTGGATGACGTTGCCGTGCTTGTCGCCGAGGATCTGCACCTCGATGTGCTTGGCACGGGGAATGTATTTCTCGAGGAAGACCGCCGGGTTGCCGAAGGCGCGGCCGGCCTCGGCCTGCGCCTCGTCGAGCAACGCGGCGAGATCGGCGGCCTTCTGCACGACGCGCATGCCGCGGCCGCCGCCGCCGAAGGCGGCCTTGATGATGAGCGGGAAGCCGATCTCCTTCGCCGTCTGCAGCGCCGCCTCGCGGTCGGTGATCGGCTCCTCCGTGCCGGGGAGCACGGGGACGTTGATTTTTTTGGCGAGCGCACGGGCGGCGGTCTTGTCGCCCATCATCTCCAGCAGCTCGGGCCGCGGACCGACGAAGGTGATGCCGGCCTTTTCGCAGGCGCGGGCAAAATCCGCGTTCTCCGAGAGAAACCCGTAGCCCGGGTGGATGGCGTCGATGCCCTTCTCCTGCGCGACACCGATGATGGAATCGATGTCGAGGTAGGCGGCAACGGGGCCCTTGCCGTGGCCGATCTGGTAGGACTCGTCGGCCTTGTAGCGGTGGATGCAAAAGCGGTCTTCCTGCGCGTAGATGGCGACGGTGGGGAGGCCGAGCTCCGTGCCGGCGCGGAAAATGCGGACGGCAATCTCGCCGCGGTTGGCGGCCATGAGCTTGCGGATGGGGCGGATTGCGGTGGGACGGGGTTTGGTGGCGCTCACGATGGAAAAATCAGGCGTCAGCACTAAGGCAGCCAACCGGCAAACGCCAAGGACAACATCCGGTTATGTCACCAATCCAGCGCGGCCGCCCTTGGTGGCGATCTCGCCAAGACATTCCGGCGAACCACGCGCGAGCTCGCGGCAAACCTGTGGCCGGCGGTCGTAAACCGTGCAAAAATACTGCCGCCCGCCGTCGGCGCCGGGGCGCACCTGCAGCGCCGCGCAATGACCGGCGGTCATTTTCATGTAGGCGCGATGGCCGATGAAGTGCGCCACCTGCTCCGCGTCGTCACCCAGCCGCGTCCAATCCTCGCCGGTGAGCCGCACATAGGTCGGCAGCAGCGAGAGACAGCAAACCCCGCAAGCCAGACAACCGGCCGGAGGCGGGATGGGGTTCATGCGGATGCAGTATGACTGCCGTGGTGGTTGGCACAACGCGCAACTCTCTGTTCACTTTTTCTTCCCAGCCCGCACCTCCGGGCGCAACCTGCCGCCGATGACCTGCCTCTGTTTTTCCCGCCGCCTGCCGCTCTGGTCCCTGTTCTGTCTGCTGCTCACCGTTTCCGGTTGGGCGGAAACCACCCGGCGTCCCCTCTCGCCCGCCGACTTTGACGGCTGGCGGGAATTTCACACGCCGCAGCTTTCGCGCGACGGCCGGTGGCTGGCCTATTCGGACATGCCGCAGGTGGAAGACGGCCACGTCGTCGCCCGCAACCTCGCGACCGGTCAGGAATGGCGCGAACCCGCCGGCGCGCGCCCGCCACCACCCTTCCCGCCCCCGGTCTCGCCCAATCCCGAAGACACCCCGCCGCCGCGGCAGGTGCGGATCAACCTGACCAGTGACAGCACCTTTCTCGTGGCCGGCCTGTTTCCCACCAAGGCCGAGCAGGTCGAGGCCCGTATCAAAAAGGCCAAGCCCGAGGACCAGCCGAAATCGCCGCTGCTCTTCCTGAATCTCGCGACCGGGGAAAGCCGGCGGGTGTTGGCCGTGAAAAATTTCCAAGTGCCCGCGCGCGGCGGCGCCTGGGTGGCCTACCTGAAGGAAGCCGCGCCGCCGCCCCCGCCGGCACCGCCGGTTCCCGAAAAGCGCCGTTGGTTCCGCAAGCCCGCGCCCGCTCCGGCGCCTACGCCCAAACCCGAGGTCAGGAGACAAGCCCTCGGCACCGACCTCGTGCTGCACGACCTCGCCACGGACCGCGAATGGGTTTTCCCGGAGGTCGTGGAATACAGTTTTGCCCGCGACGGTCGCACGCTGCTGCTCGCCGTTTCGGCCAAGGACGAGCAGCTCAACGGCGTGTATGCCGTCACCCCCGGCGCGGACACCGCCCCGCGCGCCCTCGTCCGCGGCCCCGGCACCTACTCCAAGCTGACCTGGGACCGGGAACAGACCCAGGCCGCATTCTTTGCCGCGCCGATCAAGGGACCGCTCCACGCGATGCACTGGCCGCGGGACGCAGCCCAGGCCACGGAGCTGAAATTCAGCCCGCCCGCGCCGCTGCAACTCAGCGACAAGGCCGCGCCGGCCTTTTCGCGCGACGGGCGCAAACTTTATTTCGGCACCGCACCGCCCCGCCCCAAGCCCGCCAAACCCGCCGCCATCGATCCCGAGGATGTCGTCTCCGCCGACCTCTGGAGCTGGCACGATGATTTTGTGCAGCCGGCACAGCAGGTGCAGGCGGCGCGCGAGCGCAACCGCACCTATCGCGGCGTGTTCGACCTCGCCGGCGGCCGCTTCACGCAGCTGGCCGACGAAACCCTGCCGGAGATCAGCCTGAGCGACGACGGCACGCGCGCCCTCGGCTACGACAACCGCCCTTACCGCCGGCTCGCGGATTTTGACGGCCTGTATGCCGACATCTACCTGGTGGATGCCGCCACCGGCGAACGCCGACTCATCATCGAGAAAATGCGCCACGGCATCGGCAACCGTCGCGGCGGCCCCGGTTTCGGCTGGTCACCGGACGGCCGCTGGGCCGCGTATTACGACGCGGGCCACTGGCACCTGCTCGACACCGCCACGGGCGAAAGCCGCAATCTCACTGCCGCGCTGCCGGTGTCCTTCGCCCAGGAAATGCACGACACGCCCGAACCGCCGCCCGCCCACGGCTGGGCCGGCTGGGGCAGCGACAGCTCCGCCGTGCTGCTTTACGATCGCTACGATGTGTGGGGCGTGCCGGTTGACGGGAGCGCCGCCGTCAACATCACGCAGGGCGACGGCCGCAAACGGCGCATCATTTACCGCATCCAAAACACCGAGCCGCGCGAGGTCGACGCGGAGGACCGCGGGATCGATCTGGACCAACCCGTCGTCCTGCGCGGCGAAAGCGAGACCACACGTGCCACGGGTTTCTTCAGCAGCTTCAGCCTCGGCGGCGGGCCGGCCAAATTGCTGTGGGACGACAAGGCCTTCACCTACGCCGGCCGGGCGCTGGAGGCCGACGTGCTCCTCGTCACGGCCTCTCGCTTCGATGAGTTTCCGGACATCCACGTTACCAACGCCAAATTCGACGGCCTCAAAAAAGTCACCGACGGCGGCGCCCAGCTCGCCCCGTTCCGATGGGGCACCGCGGAACTGATGGATTTCACCAACGCCGACGGCGTGCCGCTGCAGGCCGCGGTTTACAAGCCGGCGGATTTTGACCCGAAGAAAAAATACCCTGTCATCGTCTACATCTACGAGCGGCTTTCGCAGATCGTGCACCGCTTCACGCCGCCGGCGCCGCAGCAGAACATCAACTTCCCGCTCTACGCCAGCAACGGCTACATCATCCTCACGCCGGACATCGTTTACACCGAGGGTGAACCCGGCCCGAGCGCGTTGAAGTGCGTGCTGCCCGCCGTGGACGCGCTGGTGGCGCAGGGCTTCGTGGATGAAAACGCCATCGGCATCCAGGGCCACTCGTGGGGCGGCTACCAGATCGCCTACATGCTGACGCAGACCAACCGGTTCCGCGCCGCCGAGGCCGGCGCGCCGGTCGGCAACATGACCAGCGCCTACGGCGGCATCCGCTGGGGTCCGGGCATTCCGCGGCTCTTCCAATACGAGCAGACGCAGAGCCGCATCGGCGCGCCGCTCACCGCGGCGACCGAGCGCTACCTCGCCAACTCCCCGGTCTTCCAGGCCCACAAAGTCGAGACGCCCCTGCTCATTTTGCACAACGACCACGACGACGCCGTGCCGTGGCAACAGGGCATCGAACTGTTCCTCGCCCTGCGCCGGCACGACAAACCGGTGTGGTTCTTCAACTACCACCGCGAGCTGCACGGCCTGCGGCGGCGGGCCGACCTGAAGGATTTCTCCCAGCGCATGTGGCAGTTCTTCGACCACTTCCTGCGCGGCGCCCCCGCGCCGGACTGGCTGGAAAAGGGCATTCCCTACCTGGAGCGCGAGGAGGAGAAGTTGCGTTTCAACAGCCTGCCGGCTCAGGATGCGCGCTCTTCCCCGCCCATCCATGAATAACCCCCCGCTCCGCTACGCCGTCATCGGCGCCGGCGGCATCGCCCAGGTTCACCTCCAGGCCATCGCCGATCTGCCCGGCATCGAAGTCGTCGGCATCGCCGATCCCGCCGACCCGCGGACGTGGCGCCTTTCCGGTCCCCATGCCGGGGCGCCGCGCTTCACCGACGCGGAGGTGCTGCTGCGCGAAACCAAGCCCGACCTCGTCTCGGTCTGCACGCCCAACAAATTCCACCATCCCTTCACGCTGCTCGCCTTGCAACACGGCGCGCATGTCGCCTGCGAGAAGCCGATGGCCATGACCGTGGCCGAGGCCGAGGCGATGGAGGCGGCCCGCGCCAAGGCCGGCAAACTCGGCGGCATCAATTTCACCTACCGCAATGTCGCCGCCTTCCGCTTTGCCCGCGAACTCCTCGGCGGCGGCGAACTCGGCCGCCTCCTGCGGGTGAACGTCGTTTACCTGCAGGGCTTCCTCGGCGCGCCGGCCACGCCTCATTCGTGGCGCAACGACATCGCGCTCGCCGGCTTCGGCGCGCTGGGCGACCTCGGCGTGCACATGGTGGACGGCGTCCATTTTCTCACCGGACTCGCCTACCGCCGCATCGTCGGTCTGGCGCAGACGCTCATCCCGGAGAAACCCGATGCCGCCGGCCGGCCGTGGCCCGTGACCACCGACACCAACGCCGCCTGGCTCGCGGAACTCGACGGCGGCGTCATCGCCACCTTCGAGACCACCCAGATTGCGCCCGGCTACGGCAATTTCTTCCGCATCGAGATCTCCGGCGAACGCGGCACGCTCGCCGTGCACTCCGATCATCCGGAGGAAATCTGGCTGCGCGCCGGGACCACGCTCACGAAATACGCCACCTGGAAAACAGACCTGCCGCTGCAAAAACTGCCCACGGAATTCACCGGGCGCCACCAACCGACCACGCCGGCGGCCATCGTGCACGCCATCCGCGGGGCGAAGGTGGATTTTCCCACCTTCGCCGACGGCCTCCGCGCCCAGCGCGTGGTCGGCGCCATCCTCGCCTCGATGCAAACCGGGGCGTGGGAAACCGTGCCTTGACCGGTCAAGAGCCTGCTCAAGCCAATCGCCTGCGCCCGGGTGAAATAAAAACCGTCCGCTTCGGCTGGCCATCGGCCGGCGGCGGATTACGCTGCGGACATGGTCACGGTTGCCCACTGTCCCTCGGTTGACGAGGCCCTCATGCTGAAATCCATGCTCGCGGGCAGCGGCATCACCGCGTTTGTGCCCGACGAACTCACCGCCCAGACGGCCCCGCCCTACCTTTTTGCCAGCAGCAGCGGCGTGCGCGTGCAGGTGGCCGAAGAGGACGCCGAGACAGCCCTCGCCCTCATCGCGGAGACGGGAACCGACCCCGCCGGCGAAGGGTCCGTGTAAATCGCCCCCACCCGCCCATGAAAAGATTTCTCCTCCTGCTCCCGCTGCTGCCCCTGGGCCTCGCGCTATCCGGCTGCCAGTCCGCCTACTACGGCGCGATGGAGAAGGCCGGCTACGCCAAGCGCGACATCCTCGTCTCCCGCGTGGAGAAGGCGCAGGAGGCGCAGGCCGAGGCCAAGGAGCAGTTCGCCGACGCCCTGCAGGCCTTCCTCGCCGTCACCCGCGTCGAGGGCGGCGAACTGCGCAAAAAATACGACGAGCTGAACACCGAGCTGAAACAGAGCGAGGCGCGCGCCAAGGCCGTGCATGAGCGCATCGCCGCGATCGACGCCGTCGCCACCGCGCTTTTCGAGGAGTGGGGCAACGAGCTCGCGCTCTACAGCAATCCCGAGCTCCGCCGCCAGAGCCAGGAGCAGCTCGGCGCCACCCGCATCCGCTACACCGACCTCATGGCGACCATGCGGCGCGCCGCCGCGGGCATGGAACCGGTGCTGGTGACTTTCCGCGACCAGGTGCTCTTCCTGAAGCACAACCTGAACGCCCAGTCCCTCCGCGCCCTCGACGCCACCAGCCGCAGCCTGCAGGGCGACATCTCCCAGCTCATCGCCGAGATGGAGAAATCCATGCGCGAGGCGGACAACTTTATCCGCCAGCTGAAGATCGCGCCGTGATGCGGCGCGGCCGGGGCAAGGTCATCGCACGCGGGTTGATTCCAAATCAGGGAAGATCGGTGCTGCCCATCAGGTAGCGATCGCACTCGCGGGCGGCGCCACGGCCTTCGTTGATGGCCCAGACGACGAGCGATTGGCCGCGGCGGCAGTCGCCGGCGGCGAAGACCCCCGGGATGCTGGTCGTGAACTTGCCGTGCTCGGCCTTGATGTTGCTGCGGGGATCGGTCTCGAGCTTGAGGTCCTTGAGCAGCGCCTGTTCCGGCCCGAGGAAACCCATCGCGAGCAGCACGAGCTGCGCGGGGCGGGTCTTTTCCGTGCCGGGTTGTTCCTTGGGGATGAACTGGCCCTTGTCGTTCTTCTCCCACTTGATCTCGACGGTCACGAGTTCCTTCACGTTGCCGGCCTCGTCGCCGATGAACTTTTTCACGGTGGTGAGATAGACGCGCGGATCGGCGCCGAACCTGGCGGCGGCCTCCTCCTGGCCGTAGTCCATCTTGTAGGTCTTGGGCCACTCGGGCCAGGGATTGTCGGCGGTGCGTTCGAGCGGCGGTTTCGGGAGAATCTCGATCTGCACGAGGCTCTTGCAGCCGTGGCGCATGGAGGTGCCGACGCAGTCGGTGCCGGTGTCGCCGCCGCCGATGACGACGACATCCTTGCCCTTGGCGTTGATGGGCGCGGTCTGGTTGGCGAGCACGGCCTTGGTGTTGGCGGTGAGGAACTCCATCGCGAAGTGCACGCCCTTGAGGTTGCGGCCCTCGATGGGCAGGTCGCGCGGCTGGGTGGCGCCGGTGCAGATGACGGTGGCGTCGTATTCCTTGAGGAAGATCTCGGGCTCGACGTTGTCGCCGACGTTGGCGTTGCAGATGAACTTGATGCCCTCCTGCTCCATGAGCTTGATGCGGCGGAGGACGACCTCCTGCTTGTCGAGCTTCATGTTGGGGATGCCATACATGAGGAGGCCGCCGGGGCGGTCGGCGCGCTCGAAGACGGTGACGGTGTGGCCGGCGGCGTTGAGCTGTGCGGCGGCGGAGAGGCCGGCGGGGCCGGAGCCGATGATGGCGACCTTCTTGCCGGTGCGCACCTTGGGCGCCTGCGGGATGACCCAGCCCTCGTCCCAGCCGCGGTCGATGATGGCGGCCTCGATGTTCTTGATGGTGACGGGCGGGTTGTTGATGCCGAGCACGCAGGAGCCTTCGCAGGGCGCGGGGCAGACGCGGCCGGTGAACTCGGGGAAGTTGTTCGTCTTGTGCAGGCGGAGCAGGGCCTCCTGCCACTGGCCGCGGTAAACGAGGTCGTTCCACTCGGGGATGAGGTTGTTGATCGGGCAGCCCGAGGCCATGCCGCTGATGAGCTTGCCGGTGTGGCAGAACGGCACGCCGCAATCCATGCAGCGCGCGCCCTGCGTGCGGAGCTTCTTCTCCTCCATGTGGTGGTGGAATTCCTTCCAGTCCTTGACGCGCTCCAGCGGCGCGCGGTCAACGGGAAGTTCGCGGAGGTATTCGATGAAGCCGGTAGGTTTGCCCATGGGTGGTGGTAAGCGGTCAGCTTTCAGCGATCAGCTGTCAGCTTGGATTGCGGTATGAAGTGGGTTTGGTGCTTTGGATTGGCTGATGGCTGAAAGCTGAGAGCTGACAGCTCAATTTCCGCCGACGCGCGACAGGTCGCGGGCGTTTTCCTCGAAGGCGGACATGATGGCTTCGTCGCCGGTCAGGCCCTGGGCCTCGGCGCGCTCGATGCAGGCGAGCATGCGCTTGTAGTCCTTGGGCATGACCTTGACGAACTTCGGGACCATGGCGGCCCACTGGTCGAGCACGGCGCGGGCGCGCGGGCTCTTGGTGTAGTCGAGGTGACGCTCGATCAGGGCGCGGACCTCGGCGATTTCCTTGGGCGACTCGAGCTTCTCGATGCCGACCATCTGCTGGTTGACGCGGACGGGGAAGTCGCCGGCCTCGTCAAGCACGTAGGCGATGCCGCCGGACATGCCGGCGCCGAAGTTGCGGCCGGCGGTGCCGAGCACAACGACGCGGCCGCCGGTCATGTATTCGCAGCCGTTGTCGCCGATGCCCTCGACCACGGCGTTGACGCCGGAGTTGCGGACGGCGAAGCGCTCGCCGGCCATGCCGCGGATGTAGAGCTCGCCGGCGGTCGCGCCGTAGAGGGCGACGTTGCCGATGATCATGTTTTCCTCGGCCTTGAAGGTGGCCGCGGGCGACGGGTAGATGATGATCTTGCCGCCGGAGAGGCCCTTGCCGACGTAGTCGTTGGCGTCGCCTTCGATGGAGAACGTCATGCCGCGCGTCATGAACGCGCCGAAGCTCTGGCCGGCGGAGCCCTTGAAGAGCACGCGGATGGTGTCCTCCGGCAGGCCCTTGGCCCCGTGCTTTTTGGTGACCTCGTGGCTGGTGATGGTGCCGACCACGCGGTTGACGTTGCGGATGGGCAGTTCGGCCACGACCTTCTCGCCGCGCTCGATGGCGGGGCGGCAGATGTCGAGCAGCGTCGTGAGGTCGAGCGACTTGTCGAGACCGTGGTCCTGCGTGATGGAGCAGAACCGGCCGACCTCGGGCCCGACTTCGGGCGCGTAGAGGATGTTGGAGAAATCCAGCCCCTTGGCCTTCCAGTGGTCCACGGCGTGGCGCGGCTCCAGCGCGCCGACCTGGCCGACCATCTCCTCGACGGTGCGGAAACCGAGCGACGCCATGAGCTCGCGCATCTCCTCGGCGATGAACCGCATGAAGTTCACCACGTGCTCGGGCTTGCCGGTGTATTTGGCGCGGAGCCGCGGGTCCTGCGTGGCGACGCCGGCGGGACAGGTGTTGAGATGGCAGACGCGCATCATGATGCAGCCCGTGGCGACGAGCGGCGCGGTGGCGAAGCCGAACTCCTCGGCGCCAAGCAGCGCGGCGATGACGACATCGCGGCCGGTCTTGAGCTGGCCGTCGGTCTCCACGGCGATGCGGGAGCGGAGGTTGTTGAGCACGAGGGTCTGGTGGGTCTCGGCGAGGCCAAGCTCCCACGGGAGCCCGGCGTGCTGGAGGGAGGTCTGCGGCGAGGCGCCGGTGCCACCGTCGTAGCCGGAAATCAGGACCACGTCGGCGTGCGCCTTGGCGACGCCGGCGGCAATGGTGCCAACACCGACCTCGGAGACGAGCTTCACGCTGACGCGCGCATGGCGGTTGGCGTTCTTCAGGTCGTGGATGAGTTCCGCGAGATCCTCGATGGAATAGATGTCGTGGTGCGGCGGCGGGGAGATGAGGCCGACGCCGGCGGTGGTGCCGCGGGTCTTGGCGACCCACGGATAGACCTTGGAGCCGGGCAGCTGGCCGCCCTCGCCGGGCTTCGCGCCCTGCGCCATCTTGATCTGCAGCTCCTTCGCGTTGGCGAGGTATTCGCTGGTGACACCGAAGCGGCCGGAGGCGACCTGCTTGATGGCGGAGTTCTTGGAATCACCCTGCTCGTTGGTCCAGGTGAAGCGCTCGACGTCTTCGCCGCCCTCGCCGGTGTTGGAGCGGCCGCCGATGCGGTTCATGGCGATGGCAAGCGTCTCGTGCGCTTCCTTTGAGATGGAGCCGTAGGACATGGCGCCGGTCTTGAAGCGCTTCATGATGCTCTCGACGGGCTCGACTTCCTCGATGGGCACGGGCGTGCCGGGCTTGAAGTCGAGCAGGCTGCGCAGGGTGCAGAGGTTCTTCCCCTGCTCGTTGATGAGCTTGGAGTAGTGCTTGAACGCGGCGTAGCTGCCGGTGCGCGTGGCCTTCTGGAGGTGATGGATGGACTCCGGCGTGAAGAGGTGCGACTCGCCCTCGGCGCGCCACTGGTAAAGGCCGCCGACGGGCAGCACATGGCCGTCCACCTGCCGGTCGGGATAGGCGGCGCGGTGGCGGGCCAGCACTTCCTGCGCGATGACATCGAGGCCGATGCCGCCGACGCGCGAGGGCGTCCAGGTGAAGTAATGGTCGATGACGTCCTGCCGGAGGCCGAGGGCCTCGAACACCTGGGCACCGCGGTAGCTCTGGATGGCAGAGATGCCCATCTTGGACATGACCTTGATGACGCCCTTGGTGGCGGCCTTCACGAAGTTGGCGCAGGCCTTGGCGTGGTCGATGCCGGTGAGCGTGCCGCCGCGGATCATGTCGTCGATGGTCTCGAACGCGACGTAGGGGTTGATGGCGCTCACGCCGTAGCCGATGAGCAGCGCAAAGTGGTGCACCTCGCGGGCCTCGCCGGTTTCGATGACGAGGCTGACGCGTGTGCGCAGGCCCTCGCGGATGAGGTAATGGTGCAGGCCGGCGACGGCGAGCAACGCGGGGATGGGCGCGAAGTCGCGGTTCACACCGCGGTCGCTGAGGATGAGCACGTTGGTCTCTTCCTCCTCGATCATGCGCCGCGCGATCATGCAAATCTCCTCCAGCGACTTGGCGAGGCCCTTCTCGCCGCGGGCGACGCGGAAGAGCGACGGCAGCACGC
>JAHCLN010000054.1 GCA_026125215.1 Opitutaceae bacterium | reverse complement strand
TTCGCCGGCCGGCACCTCGTAGGGACCCATGAAGCGGCGCAATTCCTCACCGGTCAGCCGGTCGGCAACTTTCTGGATAATGGCGGCGCTCTCCAGGATCTTGACCTGAGTGTTCAGGTCCTCGGCCGAGCGGATCTCATTGTCCACCACGGCCTGCACCTGCATGATGGTGGGGTCGCGCCGGAAGACCTGCACCGAGGCCACGGCGTCATACATCTTGGTCTGGTTGAAGGTGTAGAGGATCGTGGAGGAAAAAACGACAAGGAAGGCGACGACGATATACCAGATGCGTTCCCGCAGGATCAGCACGTAGTCCTTGAAAGTCCGGTGGGCGCCGCTTTGTGGGTCCTCTCCACCGTAGCCGTAACCGCCATAGGCACCATAACCGCCGTAGCTGCCGTAGCCGGAATTGCCCTCGGGTGTCTTTTGCTTGGAATCAGAATCCATGGAGAATGGTCAGAGCAGCCGCTCAGGCACAAAAATCACGTCATCCCGCTGCAAGGGCCAGGTCTCCTTTGCGTTACCTTGGATGATGTCGTCGGCATTGATGGTGTAATTGACCGTGGCACCCTGCGCATCCGTGCGCGTGAGCCGCACCCGACGGCGGTCGGCAAACCGGTTAAAACCACCGGCCCGGGTGATCGCGTCAAGCAGAGTGAGCCCCTCCTCCTGGGGAAACGGCACCGCTCCGGGAGAATTCACCGAGCCGATGACGTTCACCGTGCGCTTGGCATATTCGAGCACGATGACGTTGACCTGGGGATTGACGAGGTAGTCGCGGTCATAAAGGTCGCGAATAATGCGCTGGGCATCCGCCAAAGTGCGGCCGCGCAGCTCGATCGAACCCACCAACGGGAGGCTGATCGTATATTCTTGGGATATCCGGACTTCGCGGGTCAGATCATCTTCCTGAAAGATCTGCACGCGCAGCAAATCAGCCGGTTGCAGCAGGTAGTCCGAGCGTTCCGCACCACCGGAGGCTTCCTGGGCAACACAGGGAAAGTGCCACGACAAAACGCCGATTAAAATGGCCAGACTGGGACGGTTCAACTTCATGGGTAAAAAAAGCGGAAGAAAGGCACGAGGCCATTTCTTCCGCCAGTTTCAAACTGGGACTTCCAGCGGCAAGAACTCAGTAGCGGAAGTTGGCCGACAAGCTGAACACGTTGTTGCGGAAATCGCTGTTAGCCAGCGGAGAGTCGTTGTTCCGATAGGCATAGGCCGCGGTGATGCGGATGTGCTTGTTGACCGAATAATTGACACTGATGGTCCCTTCGGTGAAATCCTCTTCGCGGGTATAATAGTCATACTTTCCGAAATTGAGCCCCGCCCGAAACGAGAGCACATCGGAGACTTGACTGGTGACGGAACCCCCCAGCGTGAAAATCTGCTGCTGTTGGCCTTGGCCGGAAACATCGAAATCGTTGGAAGCGGTCAGGCGGAAGGTGGATTTGGCGGAGATCTTGAAATCGAGCGTCGCATCGAGATCAAGGATGTCCTCGCTGCCCCCGCCGCCAAACTCGCGCTGGCCGGCACCGACCTTAACCGAGCCGGTGACATTGGGCGAAAACTCACCGCGGAAACCCACCCGAAAGAAATGGTCGGTGGAGTCCAGCGCGTTTTGCACTTCGGTGTCGCGATAACGGTAGCCGACGGACAGGTCCACCTTCGCGGAAACCGCCCAATAGTAGTCCAGAGGACCCGTCACCGTGCGCTTATCGTTGTATCCGACGCGGCGGTAATCGGTGTCGTTATAACGGACGGCGATGCCGACGCTGGATTTTTCGGTGGCGGAAATCTCGGCGTCCACGCCCAGAGCAGTCACATTGCGGCGGGTCAGGCCGGTAACTCCAGGGGAATTTTGGTTCAGCTGGTCATAGCTAGCCGAAACACCAAACTGGGACTTCTCATCGTCATAATTGGTGTTGAACGAGAACGAGGAGAGTTCGGTGTCCAGATTGCCGTTGTCGGAATAGCGCGCGATGTTCTCAACGAAGCGGAAGGATCCCTTCGTGAGGGAACCTTGGCCGAACACGAATTCGAAACCGGGATTGATGTCCAAAATGGTGTCGCTGGTCTCGTTGCCGGTCAGGAAGATGTTGTCATCTGCCCGAATACCGACGGTGCCGGTAAGGAATAGCTCAGCACCCTCACCAAGCGCCAAGAAGGGCGCCGCATGGGCTGCGGTTGCCACTGCCAATGTAGCAGCGATCGTGCGAATTTGCTTGTTCATGATGTGTAGTCTTTGGATGTCAGAAATTAGCTTTAGGCGTATGCTTAGGCCGGGTATTACGAGTGATATTGGAAAAAGTGGACCAATTTCACCGCAAATTGAGTTTGCAAGGAACCTGCGGTGTCAATGGGTGGCAAGCCCAAAACGTGGTGCAATTTTCGGCTTAGCGGGGACATTAAAGTTCTCTTTGGCTGCTGACTTGCATCAGCCTTAATGGACATTTAATCTTGGTCCTTCCGCCATCTCGCACCCGCATTTCGCTTCCCCTGCGCAATGTCCTCTCCTGCCCCATCTGGCCTGCGGCGAAAGCGCCCGATCATCCTTCGCTGGTTCGGATATTGTGCGCTGGCGGGTGCGCTCCTATACGGAGTCGGTGTTTTTTCTTTCTCATTCTATTTCAAATATATCCGTGGGTTTCCCGATATTCGCTATCGCGACATCGCCTTGCCTCAAAGATGGGAGCGGATTGACCGCACAATTGGTCGCCATTTAATTGCATCTGCGCATGAAGCGTTTCAACGGGGCGAACCTCAAGTCGGCATCCATTATCTCCGCGCAGGACTGAGGAAGTCGCCTGATCACCAAGATGCCCGGCGGGCACTGGCCCAAATCCACCTGCTGAGAGGCGAACATACCCAAGCCCGATCGTTGCTTCAGGACGGCTTGCACCACCATGCCGCCGATACCCGTTACGTGGCCGGCCTTCTGGAGTATCTGTTCGCCCGTCAGGACGATGAATTCGCAAAAGCTGTCTGCGACGACCTTTTGTCCGGCAAATACGCAACCAGCACCAGCACCCGACAACTGGCCGCTTGGGGAGCCGCTACCGCCTCTTATCATCGCGGGCGCTACGATTTTGCCACCGATTATCTCGTTGGGCATCGGCTCACCGCCACACGCGAAGGGCGGTTGCTAATGGCGCGCATTGAGTGGGAGCGCGGCTACCCGGAGCTGGCGCTCAACGTCCTGCGTGCTCTTGCCGCCGAGCTTCCCGGGGACGAGGAAATCCATCTCCAGCTCGCCAGATATCTGCATGAGCACGACCACCCGGATGAGCGACGCCGGCTGTTGTTGCTCCTGTCAGTGGCCAAACCTGACCTGCCCTACCCGCGCTTGAGCCGGCTGGAGGAATTCAGCCGCACCGGTGAAACCGCCCGGTTTGAGGCGGAATGCGCCGCGCTGCTCCGGGATTATTCCAAAAACCCATCCGCTCTGCTGGCCGTCGGCGATTTCGCCGCCGGGCTGGGCAATATTGCCTTGGCGCAACGGGTGAAAACGCTGCTGGGAGACGATTTTCTGCCCGCCCAGACCGCCGAGCTGTTGGTCGCCGAAGCCCGCCTGAACGCAGGCGACCCGGCCGGCGCCAGCGCCGATCTCGACACTCTTCTGGCTCCGGAACGCCGATTGGCTCCGGAGCTGCGCACGGCCGCACTCGGGTTGCGCGCGGTGTCGTTGTTTGGTCTCGGCCGTGATGCCGCAGGGCAGGCGGCGCTGCAGGAATTCATATCTCGCCCGGACCTGCGCCCGGCCAACCTGCAGGCGGTGGCACAGCGGCTCATCGCATTCGGTGCCGTGCAGGCAGCGCAGGCCGCGCTCCTCCGCGCCGTCGAAATCGATCCCTTTAATCAGGCAGCGCTCACCCAGCTGCTCAATCTGCAGATCCAGACCGGAGAGCTGGACACACTGCCCAAACATCTCGGGCAATTGCTGCAGATGCGAAAACCGGCCCGGAAAACCTTGCTTGCGGCGCAGCGTGCCTTGGGCCGCGACCTGCTGCTGTTCTCGGCCGCCCATCGCCAGGCGCTGCTGGAGGTCGAACGCCACCTCGCCGCGTCGCCGTGATTTCCGGCCATCACCGTTCGCCCAGAATCGCGGCCAAACCGGCAAGAAACCGCTCGTTTTGATCCGCGGTGCCCACCGTCACCCGCACCCACTCCGGCAGACCATAGGATTTCACCGGGCGCACGATAACTCCGCGACGCTGCAGCTCCGCAAAGACGCGGCCGCCGTCGCCCACCCGCACAAGGAGAAAGTTTCCAACGCTCGGCACATGCTCAAGCCCGAGCCGGCGAAAACCATCGGCAAGCTGTCGGAGCCCCGCCGCGTTTTCGCGCCGGCAATGCGCCACAAAATCCGCATCGTCGAGGGCCGCGGTCGCCGCCGCCTGTGCGATGGCGTTCACGTTGAAAGGTTGGCGCACGCGGTTGAGCATGGCTGCCATTTCCGCGCTCGCGTAGCCATAGCCCACCCGCAATGCCGCCAGCCCGTAGATTTTGGAAAAAGTCCGCAGGCAGATCACCTTGCGGCCTTCCGCAATCAAGGGCCGCAGGTCGGGCGGCGAATCGAGATACTCCGCGTAGGCCTCGTCAAAGACACAGATGACATGTTGCGGCAGGGCCCGCGCAAAGGCCAGCAGGTCCGCTTCCGGGTTCGCCGTGCCCGTCGGGTTGTTGGGGCTCGGCACGAAAACGAGCTTCGTGCGCGGGGTCACGGTCGCAGCGAGATCCGCCAGCACGTGCGCGTGGTTCACCAGCGGCACCTCGACGGCTTTCGCGCCGAAGAGCAGGGTCACGAGCTTGTAAACGACAAAGGACGGGTTGCCCATGACCACCTCGTCGCCGGGCTTGATGAACACGTGCCCGAGCAGCTCGATGATCTCATTGGAGCCGTTGCCGATGACGAACTGCTCCGGCGTCAGACCAAATTTGCCGGCAAGCTTGTGCCGCAGCGCAAAGCATCCGCCGTCCGGATACAGCTCGCCCTGCTCCAGCGCCGCATGCGCTGCGGCGAGCGCCTTCGGCGAGGGACCGAAGGGATTCTCATTGGAAGCCAGCTTGATGATGCCGGCTGCATCCAGCCCCAGCTCGCGCGCGACCTCCTCGATCGGCTTGCCCGGTTCGTAAACCGGCTGCATCCGCACTTCCGCCTTGGCGAGATCCTCAAGTTTCATCACGAGAAGGGAACACGTCCGGCCGTTGCCGCCCAAGCCTTAAATCGCCGCGTTCACCGCCGGCTCGGCACGCGCACCACCTGCATGCCGGCAGCCCGCGCCCCCTGGATGCCGGGCTCGGCATCCTCGAACACCAGGCACCGCTCCGGCGCCACGCCCAGTTGCCGCGAAGCGAGCAAAAACATGTCGGGCGCGGGCTTGCCGTGCACCACGTCGTCCGCCGTCACCACCGCACGGAAGAGCGGACCAATACCCGTCACCTCAAGCGAGCGGCGCACAATCACACGCGGTCCGCCCGAAGCGATCGCCAGCGGGTGCGTCGCCGCCTTCGCCCGCGCGATGGTTACCACGGGCTCGATCAATGTGGCCTCGCCTTGCAGTTCGGCAAACAAAGCCTCCTTGCGGTGAAACACCTCGTCCGGATCCAGCTTCAACCCGTAGCGCTCGCCGAACAGTTCGGCCACGCGACGCGTCGGCACGCCGCCGAGCGCATAAAAATAATCCTCATCCAGCGCATGCGGCAGCCCCACTGTGCGCATCGCCGCATCCCAAGCGCGGTAGTGCAGCGGCATCGTGTCAATGAGCGTGCCGTCAAGGTCGAAGATGTAGCCGTCAAAATCGCCGGCGGGAATATCAAGTTGCATGAAGCGCCGAGCGCAGGGACTGGGCCGCGGGATGGCAACCGTGTTCTCAGTCACCCTCGCTCATCATTATCCCGGCTGCCGTTTGCTCCGGATGGACAACATGCCGGGGCAGACCGAGCGCCACCAAGGCCGAGATCAGCGCGAAGCCAAATGCACCCCACAAACAGCCTGTGAGCCCCGCAAACTGGTAGAGCACGCCCGACAACAGGCAGCCCACGAGCCGGCCACCGGCATTGGCCATGTAGTAGAAACCGACATTCAGGGCGACTTTGTCACCCTCGGTGTAGTCGAGAATCAGATAGGAATGCACGGCAGAGTTGAACGCGAAAACCACGCCAAACAGCGCGAGGCCGCCAACGATCACACTCCCAGGCGACAACCCGGCCGCCATAAGAATCGGAACCGCCGCCGTAACCGCTGCGAGCCCGAAGGCCGCCAGCGCGGCGGTGAATCCGGTCGGGACCCGGCCGCGCAGGAAAGCCGGCGCCACGCCCTGCACCAGGCCGTAACCGATCACCCAGAACGCCATGAAGGCGCCGACCTCCGCAAAGCTCCAGCCCAGCACGCCGCGCAGGAACACCGGCACGCCGACCACAAACCAGATGTCACGCGCCCCGAAGAGAAAAAATCTTGCGGCACAAAGCACGTTGATCGCGCGGCTCTTCGACCAAAGTTCGCGCCAGCCGGTCTTGGTCTTCGCGCGCCCGAGTTCGCGCGGCAGCAGGACCGACACGCCGAGCCAGACCAACGCCAGCAACCCCGCCATAAGCCACAGTGCCCCCGCAAAGCCGGCCGTCGCCAGCAGGAATCCGCCGACAAAAAAGCCCGCGCCCTTCAGCGCGTTCTTCGAACCGGTCAGCACGGCAACCCACTTGAACAGCGCGCCCTTCGCCTCCGCCGGCACGAGCACCTTGATGGCGCTCTTCGCACTCATCTTGGTCAGATCCTTCGCTATGCCCGACAGCGCCTGCGCCAGCATCACCCATGCGACCGACCACACCTCCGGCCAGTCCGGCTGCAGCAGCGCCAGCAACCCGAGCGCAGCCACCTGCAGGCCAAGCCCCGCCACCAGCGTCACGCGCAGGCCCATGCGCGTCGCAATCCATCCGCCCAGCAGGTTGGTGACGATGCCGCAGAATTCGTAGAGCAGGAACAGGAACGCCAGCGTGACCGGGCTGTAGCCGAGGTTGAAAAAGTGCAGCAGCACCAGCATCCGCAGCGCACCGTCCGTCACCGTGAACCCCCAGTAAGCGCCCGTCACGAGGCTGTAATTGCGGAGGTTCACGGAGGATCAGAGCGCAACGGCAACCTTCCGGGCCAGCTCGGCCATGCGGTTGGCATAGCCCCATTCGTTGTCATACCACGCGTAGAGCTTCACCAACCGGCGGTTCACCACCATCGTCGAAAGCGCGTCAATGATGGCGGAGCGCGGATCACCCTTGAAATCAATGGAGACGAGCGGGCGCTCTTCGTAGCCGAGGATGCCGCGAAGCGGTGCGGTTTCGCTGGCCGCCCGCAAGAGGGTGTTCACCTCCGCAACGGTCGTGTCCCGCTTCACCTGAAACACGCAGTCGGTCAGCGAACCGGTGAGCAGCGGCACGCGCACCGCATGACCGTTGAGCCGGCCCTGCAGCTCGGGATAGATCAGTCCGATGGCAGTCGCGGAGCCCGTTGTGGTGGGGATGAGCGAGAGCCCGGCCGCCCGCGCGCGGCGCAGGTCCTTGTGCGGCGCATCCACGATGGTCTGCGTGTTGGTGGCGTCGTGCACGGTGGTAATCGCCCCGTGTTCGATGCCCAGCCCCTCGTGGACGACTTTCACGACGGGCGCCAGACAGTTGGTCGTGCAACTCGCCGCCGTGAGCAGGTGATGCCGCGCCGGCTCGTAGAGCCCGTCGTTTACACCCATCACGATGTTCAGCGCACCGCCGTCCTTCACCGGCGCAGCCACGATCACCTTCTTTACGCCGCGCTCAAAATACGCCGCGAGCGCCGCCGCCGTGCGAAATTTGCCCGAACACTCGAGCACCACCTCGACACCGTGCGCCGCCCAGTCCACCTCCGCCGGCTTCGCGCCGCCGCTCACCGCCACCCGCCGGTGGCCAACTTGAAAGGCCGTGCCGTCGGCCACCGCGGTGGCCGTCTCGCCCCAACGACCCTGCACGGAGTCAAAATTGAGCAGGTGTGCGCAGGTGGCGGCATCGGCCTTGGGATCGTTTACCAGCACCCAGTCAAATTCCGGACGATTCCAAGCGGCGCGATAGACCAGCCGCCCGATGCGACCGAATCCGTTGATGGCGATGCGAACAGGTTTCATGGCGGGAAACATCAGGGGCAGCAGGCGGGGCCGGTCCGCGCCAGCCGGGGTGCGAGCTTCGCCAGCCGCGCCCGGTCGCGGCGGAACACCGGGTTTTCGCGCACGCAATCCTGCAGGCAGGCCAGATTGCTCCGCAGCTCGCGCGAGGGCTTGGCCGGCAGCCGGTAGATCATCCAGTTGCCCTCGCGTTCGCACTCGACCAGCCCGCGCGCCCGCAGATAGCCGAGGTGCTTGGAAATCTTCACCTGCGGCTCCCGCAGGACGGCTTGGAAATGACACACGCACAACGGTCCCGCCGCCAGCACGTGCAGCAGCCGCAACCGCGTCGGTTCACAGAGGCTTTCGTAGATCCGGACCAGTTCCATGGCTTGATTCATATTCCCTTGAGGGAATATGAATCAAGCACCGAACCCTCTCGTCACCCAAACGTCACCGCCGGTCTCAGTGGCCGGCGCGGGGGTTCTGCTTCTCCAGCCGCTGGAGCTCGGCCATCGAGCGCGTCTTGAGGCGCGCGGCGCCCCGGTAGACCTTGGTCTTGATGAGCGGCCCTTTTGCCAGCCGCGCCCTGGCCTTGGCCGTGGAGCGGCGGTATTGCGGCAGCCACGGGGCGTGGGCGACGAGGAACTCGTCCACCATCTGCCAGACCTCGGGCGGATTGCACACCGCGCCGACCAGCGGATCCATCAGGAAAGCCTGACGCAGCAGTTCATCGTCGCCGTGCACGGCGGCCTCCACGCCGAGGCGCTGGACCGAAATGCTCGCGTTGCACACCGCGGCACAGCCCAGCGGCAGGTCGCCGACACTCGGCGTGTTAAAACCGTGGCGGTCCACATAGCCCGGGGCCTCGACGATGGCGTCGGGCGGCAGGTTGGTAATGGTGGCCTTGTTCACGAGGTTGAAGTGCCCGCGGTATATCCGTCCGGTCTCGAAGCCCTCGAGGATGTAGCTGCCGTGCTCCTCGCTGCGGTGCTCCGCCCCATACTTGAGGGGCTCGGGCCGTTTGCCGCGACCGAACTCGGCGCGGAACCAGTTGCGGCCCTCGGTGACCACGCGCAGGTAGCCGCCCGTCTCGCCGTTGATCCAGCTGCCCATGTCGATCCAGCGCTTGATTTCGTCGGGCCGCTTGCGATACCACGGCACGTATTCGCTGAGATGGCCGTTGCTCTCGGTCGAATAGTAGCCGAAGCGCCGGAGAACATCGATGCGCACCTTCTCCGTCTTGGAGTATTCCGGATGCTTCTCGAAGGCCGCCAGCAGGTCCTTCGTGCGGTCCTTCCCCTTGGCCATCACGGAGACATACCACGTCTGGTGGTTGATGCCGGCACAGATGATGTCCACTTCCTGCTTCTTCAAGCCGAGCACCTGGGCAATCTGGAAATGCCCGTGCTGCACACCGTGGCAGAGACCGACGCAGCGCACGCCGCCATACTTGTTGGCCGCCCAGGTAAGCATGGCCATGGGGTTCGCGTAGTTGAGCAGCAGGCAATCCGGCGCCGCCACCTCGCGGATGTCGCGGCAGAAGTCGAGCATCGCCGCGATGCCGCGCTGGGCATACATGATGCCGCCGGCACAAAGGGTGTCGCCCACGCACTGGTCCACGCCGTATTTCAGCGGAATCTCGATGTCGTGCACGAAGGCTTCGAGCCCGCCGATGCGCACGACGCAGAAAACATAATTCGCCCCCTTGAGCGCGGCGCGGCGGCTGGTTGTGGCCGTGATTTTGGTTGGCAGATTGTTCGCCGCGATGTCGCGCCGGCAGATTTCGGCGACCATGTTGAGGTTGCGGGCGTTGATGTCGGTAAACGCGAACTCGACGTTGGCGAACTCCGGCACGGCCAGGAGGTCGGCTACAAGACGACGCGTGAAACCGATCGAGCCGGCTCCGATGAAGGCAATTTTGATGGGCATGGGAAGGTAGAGGGTAAGATCGTGCGCAGCTTACGGCATCCATTCTCGCCTTGCTATGGTCAGCTTGTGCTAATTTCTGTCTTTTTGTGCTCACCCTGCCCCGCGGCGAAACCTCCCTGCTTTTCCCCGAACGCGCCCTGCCGCTGCGGGCCATGCTGGGCAGTATCGGTCATGCCCGGGAAACCCGGCCAACCTACGACTGGCACGGCCTGCGGCGCGGCCGGGCCGAGTTCGTCCTGTTTCAATACACTCTGGCGGGACGGGGACGGCTGCGGGCGGCGGGACGTGAGTTTGAGGTGAAACCGGGCCAGGCGATGCTGCTGCACTTTCCCGATGACAACCGCTACTGGCTGCCGGCCGAAAGCGATGGTTGGGAATTTCTGTATGTGTGCCTGCACGGCCGCGAAGTCCTGCGCCTTTGGCCGCTGATCGAGAGCCGGCTTGGGCCGTTGGCCGCATTCGCTCCCGACTCCCCGGCGGTCGGCTGTGCCTCCAAGATCGTCGCCGATGCCCTGGCCAAAAGAATTCCCGACGCCTTCGCCGCCTCCGCGCGGGCCTACGAGCTGGTCATGCTGCTCGCGGCCGAGGCCCGCCACACGCAGCCGGCGGAAGCCGCCCGACCTGCCATCGAACGGGCCCGGCGCTACGCGGAGGAACGCCTCTCTCGCGCGCTCTCAGTGGAAGAACTCGCCCGCGAAGCCGGACTCTCCCGCCACCACTTCAGCCGGTTGTTCGCGCGCCAACATGGGCTCGCCCCGACCGCGTGGCTGATCGAACAGCGGGTAAAGGAAGCCGCCCGGCTGCTGCGCGGCACCAAACTGCCGCTCAAGGCCATTGCCGCGCAGTGCGGCTTTCCCAACGCCAACTACCTCGGCCGGGTCTTTCGCCGCCACACGGGTGTGCCCCCGGCTGCCTACCGTCGCAGCGGCGCCTGAAGCAGACAAAAACAGGCCGCCCGCCGGATTAACCGGCGGGCGGGAACTACAAATCACCAAGAAAGACCGTCCGCCGCCGCCGGCATCGGCGACAGCAAGACGATGCGTGCATCAAGCAGCCGCCGTGCCATGAACGCACAGGCGCTTGGAATCGCCGGTTTACCGGCGCGCACCGCGGTGCAGCCGGCTGACGGGCTTGGTGGCGACGGCAGCGGTCTCGGCCAGCGCCTTCTCGTCGAACAGCGCCGAATAAATGTAGGGGAAACCCTCGAGTTTCTTCCGCTCCACCCCGACGCCCATGTAGCGTTCGATGCTGCGCGCGTCACGGACATCCTCCTCGGTAACGAGGGTAAAAGCATCCCCGGTCGTCTGCGCCCGGCCGGTGCGACCGATGCGATGCACGTAGTCCTCGGCGTTCTCCGGCACGTCGTAGTTGATGACGTGGGACACACCGGCGATGTCCAGGCCGCGGGCGGCAATGTCGGTCGCCACCAGCACCTCGAACTTGCCCGACTTGAAGCCGTCGAGCGCCTCGATGCGTTCGCGCTGGCTGCGGTCGGAATGCATCACGCCCACGGTGTGGCCGGTGCTCTGCAGCTTGCGGGCAATGCGATCGGCCCCCATGCGCGTGCGGGTGAAGATGAGCACGCTCTTGAATTCGGTGCGCTCCAGCAGGAGCTGCAGCAGCTCGAATTTTTGCGAGGCCACCACGGGGTAGAAGGCGTGCGACACTGTCTCGGCCGGCGAACGCACGCGGCCGATCTCAACCTTCACCGGGTCGCGCAACGCCCAACTGGCTAGCTGGGCGATTTCGGGCGGCAGCGTGGCGGTGAAAAAGAGCGTCTGCCGTCCCTTCGGGGTTTGATTCACGATGCGGCGCACGTCGGGCAGAAAGCCCATGTCGAGCATGCGGTCCACCTCGTCGAGGACGAGAATGTCCACGTCCTTCAGCGAGCAGTTGCCCTGTTCCAAATGGTCGAGCAACCGGCCCGGCGTGGCGGCCAGAATGTCCACGCCGCGGCGCAGGTCGTCCACCTGTTTGCCGTAGCCGACGCCACCGTAAACGATCGTCACGCGCAGGTCGGTGAACTTGGCGTATTTCTGGAAAGCTTCCTCGACCTGGAGGGCGAGTTCGCGCGTGGGCTCGAGGATGAGGCAGCGCAGTTTGCCATGGGTGCCGAGCCGCTGGATGATGGGCAGGGCGAAGGCGGCGGTCTTGCCGGTGCCGGTCTGGGCGGAGCCGATCACATCGCCGCCCTTGAGGACGACGGGGATGGCCTGCGCCTGGATCGGCGTGGGTGCCGTGTAACCCATCTCCTGCACCGCAAAGGCGAGGGCGTCGGACAGCCCGAGCTTGGAGAACTCGGTGTCCATCTTCGGGATGTCCACCGGCACCGCGGGCTTGATGTCCGCCGTGCGCGGGTGGTCGAAGGTCTTGTCCACCATCGGCCGTTCGCGCTCCCCGCGGGGGCCGCCGGATCGCGTCAGGGCGCCGCGGCGACCGCGGCCGCCGCCGGCGCGTTCATCCCGGGGCTGCCGTTCCTCGCGCCGGGGTTCGGCCTCGCGCGGCCGGGATTGGCCGTGCGGCCGGGAACCCGGGCCGCGCTCGCGGGATTTTTCCGGCCGGGCCGGGGTTTTGCCGTGGGATTTGGCCGGCGCCGGGGCCGGTTTGTGATCGGGTTTGGACGACAGTGAGCCGCGCAACTTCGCAATGAGCTTTCGGAGCATGAGAATTTGTGTAAACCGGCAGCGTCGCCGATTTACCCCGCATTGCAATCCGGAAGACCGGCCCGGCTCAGAGGGCGGCCTTGATCTTTTCCAACAAGGCGCGCGACAGCTCCTCGTCCCCGAAGACCCCGACGCGGATCTGCACCTTGGTCAGGTTGTCGCCGGTCTTGGTCAGGACGATGTCGACCTTCTTGTCCTGGGCGGTGCGGGCCACGAGGTTGGCCGAGAAAGCATCCTTGCGGTCGCTGATCTTGGCGAACTCCAGCTGGCCAACCGCGCGGTTGGCGGCCTTGTGGACGTTGTCGAGCTTGCCTTCGAGCGTGGTCTCCAGCTCGCCGCGGATGTAAGCCACGGCCCCGGCGCCCGCGGCGCCGGCCGCCACCACCACACAGCCGGTGTGCAGGGCCAGCGAGGCCATCAGGAGGGAGCCGGCCAGGAAACGAACGAGAATTTTGCGCAGTTTCATATTCATAGCTTCGCACAGACCGCCGCGGAGGCAATCGGTTTCACGGCCCGGCACCGGCAAGGATCTGTAAAAATTTATCACAACGCCGGTCGCCGGTCGTCGGCCGCAACCGGGAGCACACTGCCAATGCGCCAGCCCTCCGGCTCGCGCAGCAGCCGGTATTCGTAAGTCCGACGCTCCGACCCGGAGCGGACATGGACGCGGACGACCGCCAGCCGGCCGTTGTCGCGAACAAAGCCATAATCCGCCGGTTCACTCCGCCAGAGAACGGGATAGTGCCGGCGGATCATCTCGCCGAACTGCGCGGCACTGAGCCGTGCCCGCAGGGGCGCCGCCGCATGCAGCATGGCCCCGGCCCAATCGCCGGCGCGGATTGCCACCAGCTGGGTCTCGATCACGGCGATGACCTCCTGCCGGACGGCGGCCGGGCTGTGCCGCAGCAGGCGGCTTTCCTCGCCCACGGCGACCGGCACCCATGCCAGCAGGCAGCCGAGCCACAGAGTTGCACGTCTCATGCCCGCAACATTCGCACAAACTCACCGCTGGCAAACGACATGGCGGTCAGGCTCCGGCCGGTTCCGCGAGCACCTCACGAAGCGTTTTTGCCAGATCGGAGATGCGGTAGGGCTTTGCCACCATGCCATTGAAACCGTGCGCGCGGTGATCGGCCATCACCGGATCGCTGGAATAACCGCTCGACACGATGGCCCGGATGCCCGGGTCGATCGCCCGGATTTTTTGCAGGGCCTCCAATCCACCCATGCCGCCGGGCACGGTGAGATCCATCACCACAAGGTCAAAGGGCCGGCCGGCAGCGCGGGCCGCCTCGAAACGCTCCACCGCTTCCTGACCGTCCTCCGCCATCTCCGGATCCAGCCCGAGACGGGTCAACAGCACGGAGGCCATCAGCCGGATCGCCTCCTCGTCGTCCATGAAGAGCACGCGGCCGCGCAGGGTTTCGAAAGGCGACTGGCTGACCGCCTTCGGCTCGGCCGGCACCGCCGCGGCCGGCAGCCAGATGCGGAACAACGTGCCTTCGCCCGGCTGCGATTCCACGGTCACATGCCCCTCGTGTTTTTTCACGATGGAATAGACCGTCGCCAGTCCCAGCCCGGCGCCGGTTTCCTTGGTGGTGAAGTAAGGCTCGAAGATGCGCGGCAGCAGGTCCGGAGGGATGCCGGGACCGTTGTCCCGCACCGTCAGGTGCAGGTAACCGCCCGGCGGCAACGGCAACGCGCCGCCCGGCGGCAGGGTTTCGTTGCGGAGCATGATTTTCAGCACGCCGCCGCGGGGCATCGCCTGCACGGCGTTGAGCACGAGGTTTTGCACCACCTGCCCGATCTGGCCCTTGTCCACCTGCGCGGGCCACAGGCTCGGCGCGAGGTCGAACTCGCACCGCACGGCCGAGCCATGCAGGGCAAACTCCGCCGCCTCTTTCACCAGGTCGGACAATTGCACCGCACTGCGCACCGGCTCGCCGCCTTTGGCGAAGGTGAGCAGCTGTTGGGTGAGATCCCGGGCCCGGGCCGCGCCGCGCTCGGCTTCCCCCAGCCAACGGCCGGCCGGCCCCGCCTTCACCTTCTCGTCCATCAGCGCGAGCGTCAGGTTGCCCATGATGATCGCGAGGATGTTGTTGAAATCATGGGCGATGCCGCCGGCCAGGGTGCCCACGGCCTCCATCTTCTGGGCCTGGAGGAGCTTCTCTTCCATCGCCCTGCAGCCGCGGTGCACGGTGACGTCGTGCAGCACCAGCACGGCACCGATGATGCCGCCGTCCTCGCCGCGCATGGGCGCGCAGCGGCCCTCGACCAGCCGTTCGCTGTCGTCATCGCGGGAGAGCAGGGTGCGGGGCGGCAGGGTTACGGGTCGACCGGAGCTCCGGGCCGCGGCGTCGGGCGGGGGCACCGGCTCGCCGGTCATTTCGCGCACCAGCCGGCAAACGGCGGCCAGCGGCCGGCCCACCAACCGCGCCGCCTCCGTGCCGATAAGCGCGCAGGCGGACTCGTTGACGAACCGGATCACGCCGGTGTTGTCCACCGTGATCACGCCCTCGGTCATCGCCCGGAGGGTAACCCCCAGCCGCTCGCGCTCGGCCGACAATGCCTGCTGCGCGTGCTTCATTTGGGTGAGATCCAGCAGGGCAAGCTGGGTCCGGTGGTATTGCGCCCCGCCCTCGACCACGGGAACCCACCAGTGCGCGTGCACCTGCCGGGGGGAACCGTCGGCCGCGGCCAGGGTGAGTTCGCCTTCCACGGCATTGGCCCCCTCCCAAAGTGCAAGCAGGGCCCGGCGACGGAACTGCACCACCGCGGGGGTGAACAGCCGCGGCAGGGCTTCGGACAATTCCCGCACCTGCGACAACCCGACCAGGCGCAGCGCCGCGGCATTGGCCCCGATGATGTGCAGCCTGCGCAGCGGATCAGCGATCTGCTCCGGATGCCCGTCCAGATACCGCGCCAGGTTGGCCACCCCCGCCGACCGCAGTTCTTCCAGCCAGGCGACCACCGGGCGGTCGTCGAACTCCACGATGCCGATGGGGGAATGCTCAAAGAGCGTGCGGTAACGCGCCTCACTCGAGCGCAGCTCCTGCTCCGCGAGCTTCCGTTCGTGAATGTCCACGTGGGTGCCCACGATCCGCCGCACCCGGCCCTGCTCATCAAGGTCCGCCCGGCCACGGGAGAGGATCCATTTGTAGGTGCCGTCCTTGCAGCGGAAGCGGTGCTCCACCTCGTAGTGCGGGCTCTTGCCGGCGATATGGTCGAGCATGGCCTGCCGGCCGTGCGGGATGTCGTCGGGATGGATGCGCGTCACCCAGTCCTTGCGCCAACTGGAAATCTCGTCAGAGGCAAAACCCAGCATCTGCTTGCTGCGGTCGGAGTAAAAATCCTCCCCGGTCACCAGGTTGTTTTCCCAGATGCCGGCGGCGCTCGCCTGCACCGCCAGCCGCCAGCGGTTCTCGCTCTCGCGGTAGGCCAGCTCGGCGCGCTTCCGCGCGGTGATGTCGGTGACAAATCCCTGGTAATGCTCCAGCCGGCCCGTCGCATCGCGCACGCCGCTGGCGTTCTCCATCACCCAGACCCGCGAGCCGTCGGGCCGCACCAGCTCGGACTCGAAATCCTGCACCTGCCCGTCGCGCTCCAGGGCGGCGCGGAATTCCCGCCGGCGTTCCGGCCGCACATAGAGGCCGTCGAGCACCGCGGGAGGCTGCGCCAGCAGGGCCGCGGGCGAGTCAAAGCCGAGAATCCGCGCCAGCGCGGGATTGGCGGTGCGGAACACCCCTGTCGGCAGCGATTCATACACACCCTCCGCCGCGCCTTCGAAGAGCCGCCGGTAGCGTTCCTCGGATTCGTGCAGCTGGGTGAGATCGGTGAAAACCACCAGCACCTGCCGCAGGTTGGGGCGGCCCTGTTCGCGGGTGAGTTTCCACTGCACGATGCAGCGGTGTCGCCGGCGGTCGCCGCCTTGGAAAGTCGCGTCGATCATGACCTCGTCGCGGCCTTCCCACAGGGCGCGAAGCTCCTCGGTGAAGGCGGCCGGGGGCGTTTTGGCGGTCAACTGCCGGATCCGGGCGTTGTAGTCCGGCAGGTCGATGGCATCCATCATCGCCAGCGCCCGGCGGTTGGCCGCGGTCGTGCGCACGCAGTGAAAGAGCTCCGCCGCCAGCCCCGGACTCGCCTCCAGATGCGCCAACAGGTCGCGCACCCCGTGGTCGCGCAGCGCTTCCAGCCGCCGCTGCAACTCGGTGAAATCCTCCTCGATGATCGCCACCGTCGCCTCCTCGAAGAACCGGCGGAAGCGCGCCTCGGAACGCCGCAGCTCCCGCCGCTGCCGCCGCAGTTGCCGCCAGTAGTAGCCCGCCACCAGCACCACGGTCACCCAGCCGGCCCCCCATACCCAGGTCCGCATCGCCGGCGACCAGTCCTCGGGCAACAGCAGGGCGCAGATGAAAGGGACCGACGGCAGCATATGAACCCGGGCAGCACACGCCCTTTGGCCGGCTTTGTCGAGGCCAAGCCCGTGCAGGAAAAAAGTCGCATCCGTTTGCACCGCGCCCGTTTCCCTCAATGTGAGAACGCTTATGCCCTCCCCGCTCCGCCTCGCCCTGCTCACCCTGCTGCCGCTGACGGTGCTCGCCAACCAGCCCGCCTCCACGGTTTTCCGGCCCGCCCTGCTGGAATCCTACAACCTCACCTACGGGCAAACGGCCCGCGCCGACCTTTCGCGCAACGGTCCGGCCGGCAGCATGGCGGTGCAGCACGCCGCCTTCAGCTTCACGGGCCGGACCCCGCTCAGCCAGACCACCCTCCTGCTCCATGGCCTCGCCTATGCCGGCCACGAGCTCGACCCCCGGGGCACGCCGTTCCTGCCGGACAACCTCACGGAGCTCACCCTGTCGCTGGGCGTCCAGCACCGGCTCAACGAACGCTGGTCGCTGGCCGGCTACCTGCGCCCGGGCAGCTACGGCGATACGCGCCGGCTCGACGGCGACACCTTCAACGCCCCCCTGCTTTTCACCGCTTTCTACAGCGTCGGACCCGAACTGGCCTGGATCACGGGCTTCTCCGTCAACGCTTTCTCCGACAACCCCTTCATCCCGATCGCCGGCGTGCGCTGGCAGTTCGCCCCGGATTGGACGCTCAACATCGGCTTCCCCCGTGCCGGGGTGACTTGGCGCGCCGGGGAACGCCTTTCCCTCATGGCCGGGGCCACCGTGCAGGGCGGCAGCTACCGCGTGACCCGCAACTACGGCGTGCCCGCGGCCGGCGTGAACCGCCTCGCCAACACCTACCTCGACTACCGGGAAATCCGGCTTGGGCTCGGGGCGGAGTTTGCCTTCACCCCGGCTCTAAAGCTCGTGGCCGACACCGGGATCACCGCGGACCAGCGCTTCGACTACTTCGACCGGGGCTACCGGCTGAAAGGTGACCGCGCCGCCTTCCTTAATCTCAGCCTGCAGGGCCGCTTCTGAGCCGCCGTCGGACGTTTGTGCTTTCATGCCGCCCGGATGTGGCTAGACCAATCCCCGCCGATGTCGGACGAATCTCATCCTCCCGCCCCCAATGCCGCCGTGCAGATGCTGGTGGATGAACTCGGTGTCGAGAGCACCCGCGAGCTGGTGGAAATCTACCTGCGCGAATTCGGCAAACTCCGCGACCAGCTGGCCAGCGGCGACCGCAAGCAACAGCGCTTCGCCGCGCACAGCCTGAAGAGCAGCTCCCACCACATGGGGGCCGTCGCGCTGTCCGAGATGATGGCGCGCTTCGAAGAGCGGCTCGAACAACCCGCCGGAGCCGCGCTGGACGCCACCGAGGTCGCCGCGGTGGAGCGCGAGTTCGAAGTCGTGGCCGCGCCGCTGCGCGGCTTTCTGGCCGGCTGAACGCCGCCCGGCCTCAGCCCGGGATGATGCCCGCCTGCACGCACAGGCGCACCAAGCTGGCGACCTCGCGCACGCCGAGTTTCTCCATGATGTTGGCGCGGTGCTTCTCGACCGTGCGCACGCTCAGGTCGAGTTTCACCGCCACTTCCTTCGAGGTCAGCCCCTGCGACACCAACCGCGCCACCTCGATCTCCCGCTCCGAAAGCCCCTTCAACGCCGCTACCGCCTCGGGCGACACCGCGGCGGTCCCGGCCCCGGATTTCGGCGGCACCTGGGTCGCGAAATACATCCCGCCCTTCGTCACGGATTCGACCGCCTGCAGCACGTAGTCCAGCGGCTCGGTCTTGTCCACGAAACCGTGCACCCCGGCCGCGATCAGCTGCGCCGGCAGGTCCGCATCGGGCTGGCTGGTGAGCACGAGCACGCGCAGACCGGGCTGCTCCTTCTTCACCTCCCGGATGACTTCGAGCCCGTGCTTGCCCGGCAAATGCAGGTCGGAAATCAACAGATCGGGCCGGTGCTGGAGGCAGGCCGCGATCCCGGCGGGACCGTCCGCACATTCCGCCACGATTTTCAGGCCCGGCACCTTGCCCAGCGCCATCTTCAACATCTGGCGGAACAGGGTTTCGTCTTCGACGATGACGGTTTTTATGGCCACGAGCACCTACTAAGCGCAGGCCACCTCCCGCCTTCAAGACCGAAACCCGCCTGTTCGGGCCTATCGGCTTCTGGTTAAAAACCCCCGCAGCGCCCGGAAATCCTCCGGTAAAAAAATTTCCCGATGCGCGGCCAGCTCCGCCGCATCACCCGTCTGCCAGCAGCGCGCGAGAAAAGCCTCATGCTGCGCCGGCGTGAGCGCGGTCCAGTAGGGACAATCCACACAGTGGCTGCCGCTCACCCGCTCGCGCACCTTCGCCAGCTGCTGCCGCCGGCAGACGCCGTCCGCCGCCACCTCGCGGAAGGAATCCCGGCACACCTTGAAGTGCGGATGGAAACAAGCCTTCACCAATTGCCGCGCCGGGGTGGCCAGCGCCGCTGTCTCTTCCGCGACAAAGCCCTCGACCAGCCGCGCGATCAGCGGCGCCACCTCCTCCGCGCTCATCTCTCCCGGCACGCCCTGCTCCTGCGGCGCAAGCGGCGGCGGCAACCCGCGCTCGCCGATGAGCGTCCACAGCCGGCAGCCAAACTCCTGCAACACCGCCGGTGCCGGCATCGGCCGGCCGGTCTGCGAAAAAAACCGTGCAAGCACCGCCTGCACCAGCCGGTTGAAAGTCTCCGCACGCTCTGTCATCATGCCTCCAGCGCACCACATGCCCCCGCCGAGTCAACCGGCTCATGCGCTTGCGTCCTCCGTGTCTCCGCGTCTCCGTTGCCAAAATTTCCGCTTCCGGATTTCCTTCTCCACCACTTCCTCTTTCCTTTCGGCCATGAAACAAAACGTCGCCATTTTGGTGTTCGATGACGTCGAGGTGCTCGACTTCGCCGGACCTTTCGAGGTCTTCGCCGTCACCGACGAGCTGCTCGGCTACAACACCTTCAATGTCTTCACCGTCGCGACCAAACCCGGCACCGTGCGTGCGCGCAACGGCCTCAAGGTCGTGCCCGACCACACCTGCGAAAGCTGCCCCGCGCCGGACATTCTCGTCATCCCCGGCGGCTTCGGCACCCGCGCGCTCCTGCGCGAGCCCTCGCTGCTCGAATGGATCCGCGTAAAATCCCGCCATGCCGGGATCGTCATGAGCGTCTGCACCGGCGCCTTCCTCCTGGCCAAGGCCGGGCTGCTCGACGGCCTGCGCGTGACCACCCACCACGAGTGCCTCGACACCCTGCGCGAACTCGCCCCGACCGCCACCGTGGACCCCACCGCCCGCTTCCACGATCACGGCAAAATCCTCACCGCCGCCGGCATCTCCGCCGGCATCGACTGCTCTCTCCACGTCGTCCGCCGCCTCCTCGGCGCAGAAACCGCCGCCGCCACCGCCCGCTATATGGAGTATCGCGAGCCGGCCGTCTAAATCTGAACTTTTCAAGAGGTTGTCCCTCTGGTGCGAAGTTGAGCGAGATGAGTTGGAACAAAGAGATTCAACTCGGTAGGAACCAGCCGGACACATATATGAGCCACGGACGACTTCGTGGGGTCGAGACGATATCGTGCGTATGCCCGAAGACCGCGCGCAAGCAGGTAGAGCGCAATTGGCCGGTCGGGCCAGAACCATCAGCACTCTACTAAACACACGACTACTTTGTCCGCTTGCCTTCACCGATCCCTGCGAAAGAAACCGCCCGTCTCCCCGCCTCAACCTGAAGGAAAGCCTACCGACGAATCAGGGCTGGACGGAGAAGTATCAATCTGCGCCCCAAGCGCACGACACGAAAGAATTTCAGGAATTCTGCCGAGGCTTTGGGCAAGGCAACGTCCACAGCCGGATCAGATACTCGGCGAGGTTGCGCATGCTGGTGTGCCGTAGGCCTTCCCGGACGACCATCCCACGAAATGGCTCTGCCACAGCGCTACGCTCCCTAAAATAGCGCCAAAGTTCCGCTTGGAGCAGGTCCGCGGCCACGTGCTCATCGGACGCACATTTTGTCACGTTCCGGACTTTTTCCTGCCAGAACTGTCTCTCCTCCTTGTGTTTT
>JAHCLN010000053.1 GCA_026125215.1 Opitutaceae bacterium | reverse complement strand
CTCTCCGGGGTGATTTTTGGTCCGGTGCTGGCGTGGCCGGTGACGCTGGTGGTGCTTCCGGCCGGGTGGTTGTTTTTTCCGCCGTTGCGGCGGCGGTTGGCGTTGCTGGTGGCCGGCCCGCTGGCCGGCACGGCAGCGCTCTATCTCCGGCTCATGAACGAAACCGAACTTGGCGGCGTGGCCTGGGCCATGATTGCCGCCGGCGCCGTGGGCGGCTTGGCTGCCGCCGCCATATTCGCCGCCTTTCCTCGGCCGGATACCTCCGTGGCCAGTGAGCACCGGCCTTGATTTTTATGAAAACTGCCAGACTCAATCCATTGATCCCGCTTGCGACGGTGCTGCTCAGCCTCGGTGCGGGAACTTTGACCGGCGCCGAGCCGGTCGCGGTCCGTGACGTGCCCCGGCCGGCGTTTGTGGTTCTGCAAAAACTGGCGTCGAACCGCGTGCTGGAAGTGTCAGGCCCGGGATTTCAGCATTTGCCGGAGAATACACGGGCGGCGGCCCAGCAGCGCTACTACGCGGGGCAGCGGGAGCTCGTCGCCGCAGCGGGTGATCCCGACTGGTTCTCAGCGTCCAAGCGGGCCTTCATTCAAGCCGTGGTGGTGGACGGGCGCTTTGAGGTGGAGGTGCACCCTCTGCCGCGTCCGGGTTTCCGGCCTCCGGCGGTCAAACTCTCCGGGCGTCTCACGCCCGAAAATCGCCAACGCCTGCTTGCGCTCCTGCCGCCACCCTTTCCGGAGAACGGGAGTCCCCGTGAATGGCTTGCGCACGGGCGCGAGGGCTGGAAGGCGCTGCTGGCTTTTTCGTCCGTCACTCCCGCGCAATTTGACGAGACCACGGCGGCGCTGACGACGCATCTCCAGCCATTCGCGGCGCGCTCCCGCGTGGATAATCAGTTCAAGCCCCTGCAGGACGAACTCGCCCGGCTGTCCGAACTGGCCAAGGTCCACGCGGCCGATGTGCCCCCGGCACCAATTCGCGCCTCGGTGCTGACCCGCGCACTGCTGTTTGCCGCGGCCCAAAACGTGCAACCGCAGGTGCCGGCCTACGTTTACACCCGCTACGAAGTGCAGCCGGTCGACCAGCCGCATCTCCCTTTCGCCGTTTCTCCTCCGGCCGGCGATTCCAGCAATTAATCCTGTTTTCCAATGATAACCCTGACTCGTTTGTTTTCCCGAATGCTTGGCGTCGCGTGCTTGCTCGGACTGCCGTCTGTGCTGCCGGCCCAGCCTGCTGACGCCTCGGCGGACGAAACGGCCTGGTTTGCCGGTGAGTGGACGGTGGCACCGGTGCCGGTCGAGGGTTTTGAAGACATCGTCGCCGAGCCGCAAGGCACCGTGCGCATCGAGCATCTCGGCGGCGCGCGCTTGGTGCGGCACAGTCCGGAGCGCAACGGGCGGGCGCCGGTGAGCGCGACTTTCACGGTGAAAAAATTCGGTGGCAACTACCCTTGGTGGTCGGAGAGCGGCGGCAGTGTGGTGGCCCGCAAGGTTTCGGAAAACAGCTTCGACCTCGCCAGCGTGGGGCCGATGGGGAAGGCAGATTGGGCCCGGGCGCTGCGGCACACGCGCGCGACGGCGGAAAACGAGTCGGCGGCGGTGCCGCCCGGATTCGTCCAAATCCTGGTGAACCACGTGAAGCCCGACCGGCAGGGTGACTTCGAACTCTGGCTGCAGGAATACCGCCTGATGGTGGAGCGGCTGAGTGCGGACGGAAAACTCAGCGAAGCGGAGCAGCGGGCTTATGCCTCGTGGCGGATCCTCGCACCGGACAACGAGACGCTTGCCCTTAATCAGGACGCGGGTCTGCCGCTGGAGTATTTGTTCCTCTTTGATCCGATGCAGCCGGGCGCGAGCTACGATCTCGCCGATTACCTGCGACGCGGCCTTGGGGCCGAGGCCGCCGTGCGAAAATTGGCGGAATGGCGGGAACTGCTGGCCAAGCCGCAAACGGTGTTGTCGGGCGTGCCGTTGTAACCAGGCCCCCGTGATGCATCCGGCCGATCAATCCTATACCGTGCGGGCGAACGCCTTCACGCCGGCCAAAACCTACCGGCTTGCATCGGACGGGTTGGCCATCGCCGACGATGCGGGACCGCCGCGCCTTATCCCTTGGCGGGAAATCACGGCCGTGGATCTGGAGTATGCCGCCACACGATACGCGGACAACCGCTATCTCTGCCGCCTGCAACTGCGGAGTGGGGTGCGGGAAGAACTGGTGAGTTGCAGTTACGAGGGCTTCGCAAAGTTTCGGGACCAGGCGGCGGCGTTCAATGTGTTCGTCCGCGCCCTGCACGCGACGCTGGCGGGGCAAAGTGCAGCGACCCGCTTCGGCCGCGACAAAAGCCCGTGGGTGCAGCGCGTCCGCTGGGCCGTGGCGGCGGGGCTGATTGCAATGGTGGCCGTCCTCGTGGTCGTCATGGCTCAGCACGGATTTCCGCGTTGGCTGACGGCGGTGAAGCTGTTGCTGACCTTGGTGATGCTGCCGGCGCTGCTGCGCTGGGTGAAACTCAGCCGGGGCGGTCCTTACGATCCGCGCGCCATCCCGGCCGGCCGGTTGCCGGTGGAGCGCGGAGCGGCCGCTCCCGGAGGTGTGCCGTGAATCCGGGTTTCACCCGGTGGCTGCGACTCGTGCTCGTCGGTGCGGTGCTCTGGTTGCTCTGGATGGAGTGGCGGCCGGTCGTCCGGCCGTGGCCGGAGGAGATCGCCCGGCCAACGAGCGCCGAGGAACTGCGCCGGCTTCCGATTGGCCGGGATTTTCTCCTCAGCGGCCGCGTCGAGCCGTTGCCGGGCGCGCCCGCGCGCGAATGGCAGGGACGGTTCGTCTTCCGCCACCGGCAGCGGCAGGATCAAAGCGCCGGCGCCGGCGGCAAGCACGTGCGCCTGGTCACGGTCGCCGAACACCGGCCGGCGCTCCTCTGGGAGTGGACGGGCGGGACCTGGGAGCTGCCGGCCAACAGTTACACCCTCGACCACGCTCCGCGCATCAAGCCCCGTTTCTGGCCCCGCAAGTGGTTTTGGACGACGCGCGTGGATGATTGGGATGGCAGCAGCTCGGGATTCCGTCGCGGCGAGCCCGCGCTGGCACTGGGCCGCATGGCTTCCGATGGCCGCCCGGTGATCAGCGAGTTGTTGCCCGGCGAAATGGAGCAAGCGATCACACAATGGCAGACGGTGGAGCGACCGCGCTTTTGGCTGATTCTGGCGGTCAAGCTGGTGCTCACGCTCGGCCTGCTGCTCTGGGCGTTCCGGCGGCCGGCGAGAATGCCGCCGGCCAATCGGAGTGATGGCGGAGACTAGGGTTTGGGCGGAGGCAGGGTCTTTAGGCTTTCGGCGGCTTCGATGTGGCCGGCGGCGGCGGCCTTGGTCCAGAGTTCACGGGCTTTCGCGATGTCGCCGGCTTCATGGGCGCGGTTGCCTGCGACAAAGTCCATCGCCGCGCCCATGCGGTCGCCGATGCGTTGGCGCGTCTCGGGCGAGTTCGCCTCGCGCACGCGTTCGAGGCCAGCGTCGATCTTTGCGGTCTCGTCGCGCAGACGCGCGGTCTCGGCGTCCATGGCTTGGCGGACGGCTGCGATCCGGGCGCGGAGTTGCGCGGCCTGCTGCGGGTTTTGGGCGAGCGGGCTGGCGAGCACGGCGGTGTAGTCGGCGATGGCACCGGGGTAGGCTTTGAGGCGTTCGCGGACTTGGGCGCGTTCGAGCAGCAGGCGCGGGTCGCGGTTGAGCTGAAACGCGGCGGTGAGGTCGGCGTCGGCTTCGGCCCAGGCTTCCATGCCGGCGGCGAGTTTGGCGGCGGCGACGAGCGCGGCGAAGCGGTCGGGCGGCGGATAATCGGCCGGCAGCCGCTTGAGGAGGTAGTGCATGCTGTGCCGGGCCTTTTGACGCTCCGCGGCCTCGCCACCGATGGCGTGCAGGAGCTCGGCTTGCGCGGCGGCGAGCATCAGGCTGTCGGGCCGCGCCTTCCGGACCTCGGTCAGCCGGTAATAGGCGCGATACGGTTGCCCGGCGGAAGCTTCGATGCGCGCAAGGAGGGCGTGGGCCTGAGGGTGGGCGGGGGCGAGCTTCACGGCGCGGTCGAGCAGCTCGCGGGCGGCGGCGGGTTGGTCGAGCGTGAGCTGGGCCTTGGCGATGAGGGGCTCGGCGCGGTCGGCGTGGCGGTCGATGATTTGGTCGAGCTGGGCGAGCAGGCGGCGGCGGTCCTGTCCGGCGCGTTGCAGGGCCTCGGCGAGGATGGGCAGGGATTTTTCCAACGGTTCGTCGTGGGCGTCGGAAAAATCGACAGGAGTGGAGGTAAAGACCTCATCCTTGCGCAGCTTGGCCACGTGAAAGTCCGGTTGGCCTTCGATCAGGGCGCGCGCCTTGGCGGAGTCGTCGCGCTTGAGCATGAAGGAGCGGGTGGCCCACCAGTGCGCTTCGTGCCAGAGGCGAGCCTCGCAGAGCAGTTCCATGAGCCGGGCCGTGGCCTCGATGTGGGCGTGCCGCGCGGCCTCGCGGAGGGCGGCGAGTCGGGCGTCGCCGGTGAGCGAAGTGGCGCGGGCGAAGGCGGCCGCGCCGTGATCGGTCGGTGTCGCCTCGGCGACCTCGCGTTCGAGGCTCGGGAGCAAGTTTTCCCGGATGCTGCGATCCTCCGGGGCGACGAGTCGCGCCCAGTGCAGCGCCTGTTTTTTGTCGAGGGGCGCGCCGTTGGTGCCGCGGTTAAAATAGTAGGCGAGCAGCGTCCGGGAGCCGCGGTCGCCGGCTTCAGCGGCACGCACGCGCCAACGGTGCGAGACGGCCTCGTCTTTGGGCAGGTCCTTGCCCTCGCCGTAGGCGAAAGCGAGGGACGCCATGGCCGGGGCGTGCCCGGCCTCCGCCGCCTCGGTGTAGAGACGGAGGGCGCGCGCGGGGTCCTTTTTCAGGGGACGCCCCTGCAGGAGGTAGTAGGCGAGCTGATGACGCGCGTCCTCGGAGCCGAGATCGACGGCCTCAAGCAAATAGGGTTCGACCAGCGCGTGGGTGTCGTGGTCCTCGGCGGCGAGACGCGCGGCGGTGACGAGCATCTCGGCGCGGGGCGGGCGGCGCCCCTCGGCGCGCGCACGCCACTCGACGGCCGCGAGCAGGTCCTCGCGCACGCCGTAGCCGTGCTGAAAGTCGTCGGCGAGGGCGCGCATGCCCTCGGGCGATCCGGCCTCGGCGGCGCGGCGGTGGAGCGGGTGCGCGAGGTCGTCGCGCGGACGCAGGCCGCGGCGCCCGTGCGCCAGGGCGTCGGCCAGTTCGAGCAGAGCGGGCAGCTCGCCCGCGTCAGCGCGGCGGCGCAGGTCGGCGAGCTCAGCCTCGGTGTAGGGGTCCGCGAGCGGGATGAGTTTCTCCACCTCGGCCTTGAGCGTGGCGCGGCGCGCGGCGCTGGAGGTCTCGACGAAGTAGAGATCCACCATCTCGCTGAAGGGCGCGCTGCGGCGGCGCAGTTCGGCCAGCCAGGGGGCGGTGGCCGTATGGGAGTTGCTCATCGAGATGCCGCCGCCGATGGACGGGGTCCTGGCCGAATAGAGTGCGTAGAGCGCGGCCCGGGGCGCGAGGTCGCCGATACTCCAGCGTTGGCCGGGGCGGGCAATCGCGAGGGCATGCAGATACCAGCGCTCGGCCTCGAAGTAGTTGCGCCGCACGCCGCGCTCGCCGCCCAGCGCGGTGTAGAGCCCGGCTAGCTGCACTGCGGCCTCGGCCTCGCCCGCCTCGGCCCCGGCACGCAGCAGGGCGACGGCGCGCACGGGGTCGCGTTTCGCAGGGTCGGGATGGGTGGCGAGCTGCTCGGCGGACACGCGCAGCCACTGCGTGCGCGGGTCATCGACGGAGAGGGCTTGGGCGAAAACGTCTTTGGGCTTCGGCTCGGTGGCGGGCCATGCGAAGGGGTGGAGGCTATTGAGCAGTTGGTGAAGTTGGTAGGCGGCATAGGCCTCCCCGGCAGCGAAGCGGGCGCGCAACTCGGGCGTATCGGCCAGCTCTGGCGCGGGCCGCAGGCTGGTGCTCGCGAGGTGGCGCTCGATCAGGGCATCGGTGGCCTCGACGATGGCGTTGCCGCCGCCAGCGCGGGTAAACACGGCCAGCGTCCGGGCGAGAAGGCCGAAGTCGGGCATCGTATTGGGCGGCGCGGCGGCTTGGAGGCGGGTAAAGTCGGCGTCGTAGAGCTCGGCAGATTCGCGCGTGACGAGATAGGCCAGCGCATACTGGGGCAGTTTTTCCTGAAGGGCGGCAAGCAGTTCGTCGGGTTTCCACGGGCGACCCTTGGCCAGGGCGTAGGCACGCTCGATGACGGCGAGGGATTCGCGAGCGCGCTGGCGGGTGGTTTCGGAGAGATTGCCCTGCTGGGCGAGCGCGCGGGTGAACCAGAAGTGCGCGAGGGGCAGGTTGAGCTTGTCGTGGGCGTTGGAATCGCCGGTGCGGAGGCCGGGGATGCCGCCGTAGAGGTGATAGCTCGCCAGCTCGAACTGGGCGGCGGTCTCGTCGCGCAGGGCGGCGTCACGCAGGAAGCCGAGCGCCTCGACGAGCGCCTTTTGCTCGGCGGCATATTCGGGCGAACTGGACAGGGTGGGCAGGCGTTTCGCGCGCCGTTCGCGCATGAGTTGAAAATAGTTCACATAGCCCGCGTAGGGATCGCCCAACTCGGCGGCGGGACGGGCCCAACGCCGGGTAAGCTCCGGACTGTGATCGGGAGAACTGTCGGGAAAGACGCGCCCGAGCAGCTGTCGCATGGCCCGGAGGTCACCGGCTTCGGCGGCGCGCACGAGGTAACTGAGGCCCCGGTCGTTCTCGGGGTCGGTCGCATCGGCGGCTTGGGCGAAGAGGAGTTCTTCGACACCCAGCATTGCGAGCGTGTTTCCAGCCTCGGCGGCACGCCGGTAGTGAGCAAGCGCCTCGTCGCGACGCCCGGCTTGCTCGGCCTTGTATCCGGCGACCAAGTCCGTGTTGCCGGGCTGCTGTTGCCGATCGGTGGCTTTCATCCGGGCGCTGAAGTCGTCGCGGTAGCGGCTGCGGGCCTTCGGGAGGAGCGCTTCGAGCCGGACGAAATTGGCCGCCTGCTCTGGCGTGGGCGCGACGTTGGCGGTGGTGCCGGAGGTTCGCTTAAATGAGGACACGATCTCGGCGAGCAGGGCCCGGGCGGCGGGCAGGGGATCTTCGGCGGGGGCCACGGCCGCGGCGGCGGGCTTGGACGCGGTGGCGGCGGCGGTGGTGGCGCGGGGCGCGGGAACCTTGGGGTAGGGCTGGCGGTTGGAGATGAGGGTCGCGATCTCGCGGACGCGGGCGTTTTGGGTGGGGTTCAGCGCCGCGCGCCAGGGATCGATCGGGTCTTTGACTCCCATCAGGGCCTGGGTGGCTCCGTGGCTGTCGGTTTGGGCGAGGGCTTGAAACTCCGCGCGGGCGAAGGACACGACGGCCGCGATGCTCATCCCGGTGGCTTCAAGGGCCAGCGTGTAGGCCACAAACATGGAGCCACGCTCTTTGCCGAGGTCGGTGCCGGGGGTGGGTTTGAAAGCGGCCTGGGCCGCGCGGTAGGCGGTGCGCAACTGCTCCGAAGTCGCGGGATGTTTTTTGAGGAAGAGACCGACGTCCGAGCTGTGCCGGGCATGCAATGTCTCGGCCCGGAGCGCGGAAGCGGTGAAAAACTCCTCCCAGGTGGTGGCGGCGCGGGTGTGCTCGGAGAGTTCGGCCGGCGGGCGCGGGGCGACGGGCGCGGGTGTCGCAGGCCGGGGAGCGGGTTTTGCCTGCGCGGTGGCGGCCGGTGCCGCGGGCCGAGGGGCGGGAGTTGCGGCGACGGCGGGCACGGCCGCAGGAGCGGCGGCGGCGGGGCGCTTGTCGGCGGAGTAAACGGCGGACCAGCCTTGGCCGGGCTGGATTTCGGCGGCGGTGCTGAAGCTGCGCGGGAAATTGATCTGCCGGACCACCAGACGTTGATCGGCTGAAAGGAGCGCCTGGACCGGCTCACTCAGCGTCGCCGTGGCCAGGCGCATGCCCTGGGCGACGGCATGGAAATCGGTGGCGACAAGTTTTTCCAATTCGGGTCGAAACCGCGCCGCCGCCTCCTCGGGCGAGAGACCGCCGTCGTAAAGCGCCCGCAGGTAGTTCGCCACCGCATGTCCGCGCGCGAGCGAGGGGTTGTTGTGTTGCTCCGCTTCGCGCAGGGCGGTTTCGTAAGCGGCGAGCTTTTGCTCGGGCGTGGTGCGGGCGGCCTCGCGCAGACGAAGGGCGGAGTCTTTGTAAACGTTATTTTTGTCCGCGCCTTGATCATACCATTCGATGGCCTTGGCCAGATCGCGCGGCACGCCGAGACCGTTCTCATAGATCGAGCCCAGGACGGAGATGGCGGCATGGTTGCCGGCCGCCACCGCTCGGGTCGCCCACTCGATCGCGGCGGGAGCGTCCTGCGGGCCGTTCCAGCCGCGGGCGGCCATGCTGGCAAATTCGTTCATCGCGATCGCGTCCCCGAGCCTGGCGGCGGCCAGGTAGGTCTCGCGGGCCTTGGGCTGGTCGCGAGGGGTGCCCTGGCCGTAAAGATGCAGCTGGGCCACCCGGCGCATGGACGGAGTGTGGCCGAGATCAGCTGCGCGCTGGAAGAGCTTGAACGCAGCGTCGTAAGCCTTCGCCCGGTAGGCGCGATCCCCGGTGTCGTGCAGGGCCTCGGCGGTGGCATCGGGTTGGGCGAGGAGCGCGGCGGCGTCGGCGGCGATGAAAGCGGGGCTGTTCTGGGCGAGCAGCGTGGCGGAGGAGAGGGTAACGAAGGCGAGGAGGAGCGGGCGCAGCATGAGTCGGGAGCAGGGGGCGGTGAACATGGGCAACCCGTTCAGCCTTTTGCCCGTGCCGGCGGGGGCAACCCTAACCGGTCGTCGCCGAGCTACGCATTTTTACGTAAGCCGGCCCGGCTCGCTAGCGGCGGGCAAACGGCCGGCATCGGCGACTGTCCTCTGTGGCGCGCCCGCTGTCCACGCTTTACCCGGACAAGCCTGGCTCAGCTTCCGTGTGGGCGCAGTTTGCCGGCGTAGAAGCGGATGGCGCGCTGGTAGGCGGTGAGGCCGGGGTCGTCGCTCGTGTCGGCGATGACCTCAAGCAGGAGCCTGGTGGCCTCGGTGTGTTGGCCGAGGTCGTGCAGCGTCAGCGCGAGGAAGACGTCGAACTCGCGGTTGTCGGGAAACTGGGTCTGGCCGGAGCGCAGGACTTCGGCCGAGCGCTCGGGCTGCCCGAGATTGCGCAGGGTGGAGCCGAGCCCGAGGAGGGCGCCGGAGAGTTCGTTCGGCGGCAGGCCGAGGGCGACGGCCTTTTCGTAAAACGGCAGCGCCTCGGCTTCGCGGCCGAGCACGTCGCAGGTCCACGCGAGCTGGTAGTTGATCTCGGCGACGTTGGGGAAGCGCGCATCGAGCTGCTTGAGCAGGTCGAGCACGTGGGCGATCTGCCCGCCGTGGCGGGCACCGGTGATGGCATCCAGCTCTTCGCGCCAGGCGCTCATCGCTGGAAGCTGTAAGCGCTAAGCTTTAGGCGATAAGCAGGCATGCCGGGATTGGACTTAAAGCTTGCCGCTTACTGCTTCGGTGCCGCCGGCGCCGGTGCTTTTTTCTCCGGCAGGGCGCGCGCGGCGATCTCGGCCTTGAGCTTGGCCAGATACGCGTCGGCGATCATCACGCCCTCGTCGCCGCGGGCGCGGCTGCGGACGGACACGCTGTTGGCCTCGGCCTCCTTCTGGCCGATGACGAGGGTGTAGGGCACCTTGTCGAGTTCGGCGCGGCGGATCTTGGCGCCGAGCTTGTCGGAGTGCTCGTCGAGCGTGACGCGGATGCCCTCGGCCTTGAACTGGGCGAGGAGGGCGCGGCTGTAATCGGCGACCTTGTCGGATATCGGGACCAAGCGGACCTGTTCGGGGGCGAGCCACGCGGGGAAATCGCCGGCGAAGTGCTCGATGAGCACGCCGCAGAAGCGCTCCATCGAGCCGAAGGGCGCACGGTGGATCATGACGGGGATGTGCTTTTCGTTGTCGGCGCCGATGTAGCTCAGGCCGAAGCGCACGGGCAGGACGTAGTCCACCTGCACGGTGCCGAGCTGCCACTCGCGGCCGATCACGTCCTTGATGACGAAATCGATCTTCGGGCCGTAGAACGCGGCCTCGCCGGGTTCCTCGGTGAAAGGCACCCCGAGGGTCTTGGCGGCTTCGCGGCAGGCGGCCTCGGCGACGTCCCACTTGGCGGGATCGCCGGCGAACTTCTTGCCGTCGGGATCGCGGAGGCCGACGCGCACGCGGTAGTCGGACATGCCGAGCGTGGTGAGCACGGTCTTCACGAGCGAGAGACAGCCGAGGACCTCGGCGGCGACCTGTTCCTCGGTGCAGAAGAGATGGGCGTCGTCCTGGGTGAAGCCGCGGACGCGGGTCATGCCGTTGAGTTCGCCGGACTGCTCCCAGCGGTAAACAGTGCCAAACTCCGCGAGGCGCACGGGGAGGTCGCGGTAGGAGTGCGGCTGGGAGTCGAAGATCTTGATGTGGTGCGGGCAGTTCATCGGCTTCAGCATGAAACCGTTGAGCAGTTGGTCGTCGGGCTTCACGCGGTCTGGCGTAATGGTTTCCTTGCCGGTGCGGCTGTTGATCTGCGCCGCGAGTTGGGCGGAGACGGCCTCGAGGCGGGCGAAGGCATCGCCGCAGGGGCAGCCCTCGGTGATGACCTGGGCGAGCGACTCATTTTCGAATACCGGGGAGAACTGCGACTCCTTGTAGTAGGGAAAGTGGCCGGAGGTTTTGTAGAGCTCGAGCTTGCCGATGTGCGGCGTGAAGACCTGCGAGTAACCCTGCTTGCGCAGTTCGCCGCCGATGAAGTCCTGCAACTCCTGGCGGATGATCGCGCCGTTAGGCGTCCAGAGGATGAGGCCCTGGCCGACGTCCTCGTCGATGTGGAACAGCTTCAGCTCCTTGCCGAGCTTGCGGTGGTCGCGGGCCTTCGCGAGCTCGAGGTTTTCGAGGTGTTGCGCGAGTTCGTCCTTCGTGGGGAAGGCGGTGCCGTAGATGCGCTGGAGCTGCTTGTTCTTCTCGTCGCCGCGGTGGTAGGCGCCGGCGATGGAGAGGAGCTTGAAGGCCTTGAGTTTCGAGGTGTAGCGCACGTGCGTGCCGGCGCAGAGGTCCATGAACTCGCCGTTCTGGTAGAAGGAGATTTGCTCGCCCTCGGGGATGTCGGCAAGCCGGCCGAGCTTGTAGCGCTCCTGGCCGCGTTCCTTGATGATGGCGACGGCCTCCTCGCGGGAGACTTCCTTGCGGAGGAAGGGCTGGTTTTCGTCCACGATCTTCTTCATCTCGGCCTCGATTTTGACGAGGTCCTCGGCGGTCAGCTTGTGGTCGAGATCAATGTCGTAGTAAAAGCCGGTGTCCGTCGGCGGGCCGATGTCGAGCTTGGCGTCGGGAAAGAGACGCAGGACGGCGGTCGCGAGGATGTGCGAGCCGGAGTGGCGGAGTTCTTCGAGCGGGGACATGGGCATGGGAGTGAGCGGCAGGCGGTGAGCAACAAGCTTTAAGCTTTTTTCTGTGGTTCGAGGGAGTAGCCGTCCTTGCGGTCGAGCATGGACCAGCCGGCGGCGGCGAGTTCCTTGCGCAAGGCGTCGGCGGCGGCGAAGTCCTTGGCCTGCTTCGCGGCCCAGCGCTTTTCGGCGAGGGCGGTGACGGCGGCGGGAATGTCGGCCTTGGGCGCCTCGTCGAGATTCAGTCGAAGACCAAACATGAACATCACGCGGCTTAGTTCAGCCAATTCAATTTGGAAGCGATAAGGTGGATTCGATTCCTTGCTGAATTGAAATTCGTTGATCGCTTTGTGTAGTTGCCCGAGGGCGAGTGCAGTCCCTAAATCGTTCCGAAGCATGTCCCCCACTATGCCCAAAATGCTCCACGGTGTTGGGATATCGGCAGACCGGAAATAATCCGGAAACTCCGCTGAGGTTATTGCTCCGTAGGAAATCAGCTTTTTGGCATAAGTTTCGATTTTCTTGAGTGCGCTCTCTGCTGCGTGCAGCGAATCTAAGGTGAAATTTAACTGCATCCGAGGACTGCCTGAGATCAAGGCGTAGCGCACCGCCATGGGGGAATAGCCCTTTTCCAAGAGGTCGGAGAGGGTATAGTAGTTGCCCTTGCTCTTGCTCATGGTGGTGCCGTCCACGAGCAGGTGCTCGCTGTGATACCAGTGGCGGGCGAAGGTCGTGCCGTTGCAGCATTCGCTCTGGGCGATCTCGTTTTCGTGGTGGGGGAAGAGCAGGTCCACGCCGCCGGTGTGGAGATCAATGGTGTCGCCGAGGTGCTTCTTGCTCATCGCGCTGCACTCGATGTGCCAGCCGGGCCGGCCTTCGGACGCGCCGCGCGGGCCGGGCCATTTCACGTCGCCGTCCTCGGCGGGTTTGTAGGCCTTCCAAAGGGCGAAGTCGGAGACGGAGTCCTTGTGGTCGGCATCGGCCACGGCGTTGGTGATCTTGAGTTCGCGCTCCTTGATGCGGGAGAGCGCGCCGTAGCCGGGGAAGGAGTCGATCTTGAAGTAAACGGAGCCGTCGGCGGCGCGGTAGGCGTTGCCCTTCTGCATCAGCACCTCGATCATGTCCACCTGCTCGCGGATGTGGCCGGTGGCGGTGGGCTCGACGTGCGGCCGCAGGCAGTTGAGGGCGTCGCAGTCGGCGTGGAACTTGTCGGTCCACTTTCTGGTGATTTCGGCGAGCGGGCGTTTTTCCTTCTGGGTCTGGCCGATGGTGCGGTCGTCCACGTCGGTGAGGTTGCGGACGTGCTTCACCTTGTCCGCGCCGAACTCCAGTTCGAGCAGGCGGCGGAGGACGTCGTTGACGACGAAGGTGCGGAAATTGCCGATGTGGGCGGGCGCGTAAACGGTGGGGCCGCAGTTGTAGAAGCGGAAGACGCCGTCGGGCTGCGACGGCCGGAGCGGCTGCAGGGAGCGGGTGAGGGAATCGTATAGCTGGATGGCCATGAAAACAGAAGGGGAGGGCTAACAGGTTTTCCGCCTAGGCGGAAAGGTGTTTTTACAGGACGGGGCCGGCCGCCAAGTCGGGCGGGCCGGCCGGGGCTGTTGCGGAGTCAGCAACAGCGGCCCGTAGTTCGCGCGGACGTCGTCCGGCGAGCGGGGTTGCAAAAACGTGTGGAGGCCAGCAGCATGGCGGTTCTGGTTTCGAACCTCACCGCCTATGTCCCGCGACTTCAAGCTCGATTTGCCCCTCCGTCCCCGGCGCCTGCGCCGCACCGCCAGCCGGCGCGCCCTCGTGGCGGAAACCGTGCTGCGGCCGGAGGATTTCATCGCGCCGTTGTTCGTGGTCGAGGGCCGGGCCCGGCCGGAGCCGATCGCCTCGATGCCGGGGGTGTTCCGGCTGAGCATCCGCGATCTGGTGAAGGAATGCCGTGAGCTGCACCGGCTGGGTGTGCGCGGCGTGGCGCTGTTTCCCAAGCTCGACGCGAAGCTCAAGGACGCCGAGGGCACGCAGGCGCTTAACCCCGACACGCTCGTGCTGCGGGCGGTGCGGGCGGTGAAGGCGGCGGTGCCGGAGCTGACGGTCATCACGGATGTCGCGCTCGACCCCTACACGAGCCACGGGCACGACGGTGTGCTGAACGCGGCGAAGGACGACGTGGACAACGACCGCACCGTGGCGATCCTCCGCGAGATGGCCGTGCTGCAGGCCGAGGCGGGCGTGGATTTCGTGGCGCCGAGCGACATGATGGACGGCCGCGTGAGGGCGATCCGGCAGGCGCTGGACGCGGCGGGTCACACCGACACCGGCATCCTGGCCTACTCCGCGAAATACAATTCCGCCTACTACGGGCCCTTCCGCGACGCGGTGGGCAGCGCGCAGGCGGCGGGCACGAAGCTGCTGAGCAAGGCCACCTACCAGATGAATCCCGCCAACCGCCGCGAGGCGGTCGAGGAGGTGAAACTCGACGTGGCCGAGGGCGCGGACATCGTGATGGTGAAGCCCGCCGGGCTCTACCTCGACATCATCCGCGAGGTGCGCAACGCGACCCGCCGGCCGGTGGCGGCCTACCAGATTTCCGGCGAATACGCGCAGATCCACGCCGCCGCGAAGCTCGGCTGGCTCGACCTCGCGCGCTGCCGCGAGGAATCGCTGCTCGCGATCAAGCGTGCCGGCGCCGATCTCATCCTCACCTATTTCGCCAAGGACATGGCGAAGCTGCTGGGGTGAGTTGTAGGGCGGGGTCTCCGCACCCCGCCTCAAGTCTTTGGATTAGCGAAGGCGGGATTCGGCGATCCCGCCCTACCTATCAGAACGGCGAGCGCGGCACCTGGACCGAGTCGCCCGGCATCATCAGCGGATCCTGCGCCGGGTTGCGCTGGGCCAGCTTCACGTTGAGGTCGTAGGCCTGCTGGTCGCGCACGAGCGAGACGCGGGTCTCGCGGGCGTAGAGCGTGAAACCGCCGGCGGACTGGATGGCCTTGGCGAGGGTGAGGTCGGGTGTCCAGATGATGCGGCCGGGCCGGGTGACTTCACCGCCGACGTAGATGTAGCGCTCGGTCACGGACACGGAGACATCCATCGCGGTGTAGAAATTGCGGGCGATGTAAGTCTCGCGGATGCGCTGGGCGAGTTCGCTGGTGGTGGCGCCTGCGGCGGTGATCGTGCCGATGTAGGGCAGGCTGATCAGTCCCTGTTCGTCGATCTGCACGGGATGCGAACTGGGATCGGGGATGCCCTGGAGGGCGACGGTGAGGGAGTCGCCCGGACGCAACTGGGCGGCGGAGGTCGCGGCGGGAATGCGCGGGTTTTCGCCGGTCACGGCGTCGGTGGTGCAGCCGGCGAGCAGGAGCAGGGGAACCGACAGGAGAGCTAAAATCCGGGAGCGGGGGAGGGAGGCCATGCTGCGTGGGTGGTGGGCCAATCGCGGGCAAAACGCAACCCCGTCCGCCACGGGTGCAGGCTCAGCGCCGGCGGGAGCGCTTGGCGGGACGTTCGTCCTCGTCGGCGTCATCTTCGTCGCCGTCGTCGTCTTCGTCCTCTTCGTCGCCTTCCTTCTTTTCCTCGTCGTCGCTGTCCTCGTCGTCCTCGTCCCACTTGAGCGAGTCGTCGTTCTTCAGCTTTTCCTCTTCCTCGGCGTCGAGCTCGGGAAGGTCCTCGTCCTCGTCGATCTCCTTGGCGGGAGCCTCGTCGTCGGACTCGTAGCCGGCGGGCATGAAATCAAGGATGGCGGAGAGCTCCTCGAAGGTGTGGATCGCCTTGCCTTCGATGAAGCTGGCGTTCTGGTCCTCGCGGATCTCGTCCTCGACCTCGTCTACGGTGAGCTTGGACTCGAACTCGAAGAGGTCGTTGAGCATCTTCACGCGGCAGCGGGTGAGGTGGTCGAGGAGGTCGGCGTAGGGGCCGTTTTCCTCGTCGAGCGTGTCGGCGAGGGCGAAGAGCTTGTCGTCGGACTCGAAGAGCGAGTCCTTCACGCGCTTCAGGCGGACCTTGCCGTTGCCGAGGTCTTTCTCGATGCGGAAAGGGATGAAGGCCGCCTCGAACACGTCCTGGTCAAAGCCGTAGTCGCGCAGCGGCTCGACGAGCTCGATCAGGTGGCTGACTTGGCGGGGATCCACGATGCTCAGGCCGTCCACATCCCAGCGCACGGGATCGCTGGTCTCGTGCACCCACCAGTTGTGGTCTTCGCCGAGTCGGATAACGCACCAGTCGAGTGTGGAAGTAGCTTTGGCCATGAAGCGGTAAATTGTCGCGCAGCGTGCTAGCCGACTTTCAAAAAACAAGCAGAAAAAGCGCCGAATTCCGCGGGGAGCGTCCGCTGCGGAAAACGGGCGGCTTCCAAGCATTTAGGTGCTGCGGCACTTGATTTTTTGCCGCGCGGTTTCAGTGTCACGCCCATGGGTCATTTTTACGAGTCCATCCTCCGCCCGTTGCTCTTCCGGCTCGACTCCGAGCATGCGCATGAGCTGGGCGTGGATGCCTTGGCGCTTTTGGGGCGGTTGGGGCCGGTTTGCCGGCTGCTGGAGGCCTGCAACCGGCTGCCCCCGGCGGCCCGCCGGCCGGTGGAGTGCTTCGGCCTGCGATTTCCCAACGCCGTCGGCTTGGCGGCGGGTTTCGACAAAAACGCCCGGGCGTGGCCGGCGGCGGCGGCCCTGGGCTTCGGTCACGTCGAGATCGGCACCGTCACGCTCCTGCGGCAGCCGGGCAACGAGCGCCCGCGACTTTTCCGCTATCCGGCCGAGGAGGCGGTGATCAACCGCATGGGGTTCAACAACGACGGGGCCGCGGCCGTGGCGGCCCGGCTCGCCCGGCTGCCGGGCCCCGGCCAACGGCGCATCCCGCTCGGCATCAATCTGGGCAAGTCCAAGGTCGCGCCGATCGACCAAGCGGTGGCCGATTACCTCGGGAGCTTTGAACTGCTTGCCGGACATGCGGACTACCTCGTGCTCAACGTCAGCAGTCCCAACACCCCCGACCTGCGGCGGTTGCAGGACGAGGACCGGTTGCGCGAGCTGCTGGGCGCGGTGTCGTCCGCCAACCGGGCGCGGGCTGCGGCCACCGGCGAAACCCGCAAGCCCCTGCTCCTGAAAATCGCGCCGGATTTGAACTTCCGGCAGATTGACCGGGTGCTGGCGGTGGTCGCGGAATTCGGCCTCGACGGCATCATCGCCACCAACACCACGCTGGCGCGCCCCGGCGCGATGGCCGCGGTCGGCGAGGTGGGCGGCCTGAGCGGCCGGCCCCTGCGCCGGCGTTCGACCGAGATCGTCAACTACATCGCGCGGGCCACCGGCGGGCGGCTGCCCATCATCGGCGTGGGCGGCATCACGGACTTCGCGGGTGCCGCCGAGAAGCTCGATGCCGGCGCCACCTTGGTGCAGCTCTACAGCGGGCTGATCTACCGCGGCCCGTTTTTTGCCGGCAGGCTGGCCTGGGCGCTTTCCGACCGGCAGCGGCGCTGACCGGCTGTATTTGCTGCTTTCCGTTGGCACGGTATCTGCCAAAAGAGGCGGATACCGATGAACGACCTCGATCTTGGCGCGACCATCAAGGGCTTTTCGCAGGGCCAGAAAATTTTCGGACGTTACACTTTGAAACGCCTGCTGGGGCGCGGCGGCATGGGCGTCGTCTGGCTGGCGCGGGACGAGTCGCTCGAGCGCGAGGTGGCGATCAAGATGCTGCCCGAAATCGTGGCCAACGACCCGGTGGCGGTGAAGGAACTCAAGCGCGAGACCGCCAAGAGCCAGCGGCTCAGCCACCCGCGCATCCTGCGCACCTACGACTTCGTCGAGGCCGGCGCCTTGTGCGGCATCACCATGGAGTATGTCGAGGGCGGCACGCTGGCGGCCCGCCGGCTGGAGCAGCCCGGCGAGGTGTTTGCGCCGGAGACGCTGGCCCCGTGGGTGCGGCAGTTGTGCGAGGCCCTCGAATACGCGCACCGCGAAGTGCAGCTCGTGCATCGCGACCTGAAGCCCGCCAACCTCATGCTCGACCGCGCGGGTGACCTGAAGGTCGCCGACTTCGGCATCGCGGCGAGCGTCAGCGACAGCGTGTCGCGCGTCTCGCAGCAGGCCGGCTCCAGCGGCACGCCGGTTTACATGAGCCCGCAGCAGATGATGGGCGACAAACCCTCCGTCACGGACGACGTCTATGCGATTGGCGCGACGCTTTACGAACTGCTCACGGGCAAGCCGCCGTTTCACTCGGGCAACATCATCCTGCAGGTGCAGAACAAGGTGCCGCCCGGCGTGAATGCGCGGCGGGCCGAGCTGGGCATCGCCGCGGCGCCGGTTCCGCCCGGGTGGGAAACCGTGATTGCCGCCTGTCTCGCCAAGGAGGCGAAGGACCGGCCGCAAAGCGCGATTGAGGTGGCCGAGCAGCTGGGGCTGGCGGCCCGCGATTCGCGCGGTGCGATCCGCGCGCCCGCCACTGTCCCGACGGTGTCCCCGCCGGCCGCGGCCGCCGTGCCGGCGACTGCGGCCGTGGCGGCACCGGGAAAATCGCGTGCGCCGCTGTTTGCCGCGGTGGCCGCGGCCTGTGTGCTGGTCGCGGCGGCGGGCTATTATTTTGCCGTCCATGTGCCGGCCCGGGAGGAGCGTCGGGAAGCCGAGCAAGTCCGGGCGATCTGGGAGCCGGCCCGGACCATGGTGCTCGGCCGGATCGACGCCATGGTGGACGGTTCGCCGCCGGCCTTGCGCGACGAAACGCAGGGCGTGGTGGAGGATTTTTTGCGCCGGGCACCGGCGGCCTACCAGACGGAAGTGGCTTCCCGCTGGCCCGCCCGCCTTGCGGCTTGGGAAGCGGCCCGCCTGGCCGCCGCCCGCGGCGGCATCGTTATCCGCACCACGCCGGCCGGAGCGGAAGTGCAGGTCGGCGCGGTCGCGTTGGAGCGTTCGCCGCTCAACCTGCGCGACCAGCGGCTGGGCAAGTATCCCGTCCGTGTGCGCCTCGACGGCTACGAGGAATGGTCCGGCGAAGTCGAGGTGGTGGAAAACCGTTTCTCCGAGCTAAATGTCGCGCTGGTTCGCAGCACGGGCGGGGTCACGCTGAACACCGAGCCGACCGGCTTGGATTATGTGTTGCGCGGCGAGGTCACGCGGAACGGCCGCACGCCGGCGAATTTGGAAAATCTGCCCACCGGCCGCTATGAAGTGATTTTTACCCGTCCGGGCTGGCCCGAACAAAAGACCGCGGTGGACGTGACGCGCAACCGCACGGTCGCGGCACAGGCGGAATTTGTGGCGGGCGGCATCGAGCTGAACTCGGTGCCCGGCGGCGCCCAGGTGTGGTCCGGCGGCCGGCAGATCGGGGTGACGCCGCTCGTGGTGCAGGAAGTGCTGCCGGGTCGCTACGACTATGAGTTGCGGCTCGCCGGTCACCAGTCCTCGGCGGTTGCGCTCAGGGTGGCGTCCCGGCAGACCGTCCGGGAAAACATCTTCCTTCAGCGGTTGCCTTACCCGCAGCCCGGCGAGGCCCACGAAAACACCCTGGGCATGAAATTTGTGCCCGTGCCGGGGCTCAACGTGTTGGTCTCGATCTGGGAAACCCGCGTGCAGGATTTTGAGGCCTTTGTGAGCGCGACCGGACACAACGCCACCGAGGGCATGTTCTCCATGCAGGGGGGCAGCTGGAAGCAGAAGGGCGACACCTGGCGCAGCCCCAGCTACGCCCAAGGCCCCACGCATCCGGTCGTCGGCATCAACGAAGAGGACATCAGGGCCTTCTGCCGCTGGCTCACCGAGAAGGAACGCCGCGAAGGCCGCCTCTCCGCCAACCAGGAATACCGGCTCCCGACCGATGCGGAGTGGGAGGCGGCCGCCGGGCCCGACCAGTTCCCCTGGGGCAACCAGTGGCCGCCGCCGGTCCGCGCCGGCAATTACAACGGCGTCGAGGCCCCGGATGCCAACTGGTCGAGCGGCTGGACGCCGATCGCGGGTTACAACGACGGCTACCCGCGGGCGGCCCCGGTCGGTTCGTTCCCGGCTAACCGCCATGGCATTTACGACCTCGGCGGCAACGTCTGGGAGCGCATCGGCGGCCGGGTCAACGGCATGCGCGGCGCGGCCTTCAACAGCTACCTCCGCGACAACCTTTTGGTCACCTATCGCCATACCGATGAGGGCTCCCGGGCCTTCAATGTCGGTTTCCGCATCGTGTGCGCGGTCGGCAACGGCCGCTGAACCGGCCGGGGCCGACGCCCGGCCGGTTATTTTCACTTCAGGGCTTTACAAGGACCGGCGGATTTCTCTTATTCCGCCTTCCCGCAAGTTTCTCTGCTCAGGTGGTGGAATTGGTAGACACACACGTTTGAGGGGCGTGTGCCGTAAGGCGTGCAGGTTCGAGTCCTGTCCTGAGCACCATCCTTCGCCCCACGGGCTGTGGGTGGCACGGCACCGGATGGCCATCCTTGGCCGGGCCGGCTGAGTATTCAGCGCCATCGGACTTGATTTGCCCGTCCGGCCAACTTACGTGCAAGTCCCATGGACACCCCCGCCAAGCCGGTCGCCGTCATTGACTGGTATCGCACCCCGATCCCCGCCGCCGAATTCAAGCGCCTGCACGAGCGCAGCGACTGGCGCGCCTTCGTCCAAACGGGCGGCTATCTGGCCATCGTGGCCGCGACGGGCATGCTCACGTGGTGGTCATGGACGCACTGGGCCTGGCCGTGGACGCTGCTTTGCCTCTTTTTGCACGGCACGGTCTCGCAGTTTCACATCAACGGCATGCACGAGCTGGGGCACAACACGGTCTTCAAGACCCGGGCGCTGAACTCGTTCTTCGTGCGCGTGCTCTCCTTCTGCGCGTGGCTGCACCCGGACATGTTCAACGCGAGTCACCAGCGGCATCACCGTTATACGCTGCATCCGCCGGACGACCAGGAGGTCGTGCTGCCGGTGAAGCTCACGCTGCTGAATTTCATCGAGTCGGCGGTGGTCAACGTCCGCGGATTCTGGTGGACGATGAAATACACCTGGCGCATCGCGCGCGGGAAGATCGGCAGCGAGGGCGGCTGGGAGGCGGTGTGTTTCCCGCCGGACCAGTTGGCGATGCGGCGCACGCCGATCCTCTGGGCGCGGGTGGTGCTCGGCGGCCACCTGCTGATCGCGGCGGTCTCGTTTTATTTCGGCCAGTGGATGATCCCGGTCATCGTCTCGCTGCCCGTCTTCATCGGCGGCTGGCTCTTTTTTCTCTGCAACAACGCGCAGCACACCGGGCGCGTGGACAATGTGCCGGACTTCCGGCTCTGCTGCCGCACCATCATGCCGCCGGCGATTGTGCGCTTCCTCTACTGGCAGATGAACTACCACACCGAGCATCACATGTATGCGGCGGTGCCGTGCTACAACCTGCCGCGGCTGCACCGGGTGATCAAACACGACCTGCCGCGCTGCCCCGGGCTCATCGCCGCGTGGGTGGAGATCGCCGCGGTGCTCCGCCGGCAGAAACAGGATCCGGCTTACCGGCCGGAGATTCCGCTGCCGCAGAAGTCCGCGGCGTGAGGCCGGCCGTGCACCCGTCCCGGGTGCCGGAAAGCGCTTGCTTCACCGGAAGGCGCGTGGAGACTCTCGGGCGACCGTAACCGCACCGAACCACCAAGCACGACCACCCGCGCGGGCTCACCGGCCCGCTTTTTGACTACATGGACGACAACGCCGCCAAGGAAAATCCGTCGCCGGATTTCAACAAGTTAGACCTGTCCCAGCTCCAGAGCTTCAGCTTTGGCACGCAGTGGACGCAGGACAAGCAGAGCCCTG
>JAHCLN010000052.1 GCA_026125215.1 Opitutaceae bacterium | reverse complement strand
CGGCTCTGCAAAAAACCACCCTTCTAGGGATGAACCCTCACCCCTCAAAATGGGTGGTTTTTATGCTTGCGGTCGGCATTTTCGCCCTCCGGGGCGCCAGCTTTGAGCCGTTGGCCACCGAATTGCCGCTCCCCGCTGCGCTCCGCGGCAAACCGATCTGGACCGTGACCACGCTCTCTTCGGGCCAGTTGGCCGTGGGGTTTGAAGGCGGTGTGGCCATCGGGACGCCTGGTGCTGATTGGCAACTGATACCCTCGCCCAATGGACAGGTTGTTCGGGCTGTGAACGAAGCCCACGGGCGGATATTAGCTGTCGGCCACGGGTTCGCTGCATTTGTCAACGGCTCCCAATTAGTAACTGTTCCGAGCTTAGTAGGTGAATATCAACAGGCACATGCAGTAGATACCGGGTGGCTAATCGCAGGCGGAACAGGGGTCATCCACATAACGCCAAGCAGTCAGATAACCGACCTGCTGAACAAACAAACAATTCCACCGCGCGGACCAGCTCGACTCTGTTTCCACGAAGGCGATCTGATTGTAAGTGCGTTGGGTTTGCGTCCGCAGAGGTGGAACGGAACCGCCTTGGAGTATTGGGGTGGAGATAAATCATTTACAGAAGGAGAGATCGGACATGTATCACAGCAAATCTGGGTCACTCACCTAGGCCTTAGAGACAGTCGCAATAAGCCTCTACTGGAAGATGAACTCAATCGTCGGCTTTTAAGAGCAGGCATTGTAGGGCTCGCCGAATCTGGGCCGTGGATTCTGGTCCCCACCTTCAATGGAGGCCTCATTGCAATTGAGCGCATCAGCGGTGACTTGGTTTGGACCTCACATAAATTTGGAGATATCTACTACACCGAACGAACCGCCGAGGGATTTCTGTTCGGCACGGCCAAGGGACTATTTTCAGTAGCCGAACCCGCCAAGGTCGAGATCATGCCGCTAGACGGGAAAGCAGTCTTCGGACTACCAGCTTCCGCAAACGGCGAGGTCAATATTGTCACTTCTGCTGGAACGTTGTCTCTGCAAGGCAATGGAGAGCTTAACGCCGCAGTCCTTTGGCCACTCTCCGAAACCGGTGCCAGTGTTATCAATCCGGCTTTCAGTTTTGGAAAAGAGAAAGTTCATTTACAAAGCCGCTTCATCTACGGTCTCGCCGTCGCCGGTGACACCGCCGCCATCGCCCAGGATCAGGGGCTGACTTTTCTGAACCGCGAGCGCGGGACTTATTTCACCCCGATCCCGGCCGGGCCCAATTCACTCGCGACCGACGGACGGAACTTTCTGGTCGGCACTTCCACGCAGGGCGTGCAGGTCGTTGCGCGGGACGGCACGGTCACCGGCCGCCTTGGTTCCGGCCGGGCCAGTGTGCGCGAAGTGCGGCCCGGCAAGGTCGCCCTGCTCTACTGGGATGGCACCATTCTCGACTCCGACGCCAGCCTCCTCGGCCGCATCACCTGGGGCAATCCGCGCGACGCCGCCCTCGTGCAGGGCCGGCTGGCCGTGCTGGTCACGCGGCCGGACCGCGATCCCGTGATCGGTCTCGTCGAAGGCGACACCTGGCAGCCGCTGGATATCCCGGGGCTGGCCGAAATCGGCGCGGAAAAAATTGCCGCCACGGACGGCTATCTGTTTGCCGCCGGGCCGCGGGGCGTGATCCGCGCCCGGCTGCCGCTCACCCGCTCGCAACCGCCGCGGCCGGACTGGACGTGGCAGGCCGCGGTCGAGGGGCGCGAGGTCAAGCTGGGGTCCGCCTCCGAGGAGCACGCGCGGCTGCGCGCCCGGCGGTTCGAACCCGCCCCGGCCCCGGCCACCTTCCTGCGCCTGCAAAAACCGGGCGGTGTTTGGGAAACCCTGCAGCCCGGGGCGGAGTTCCAGCTGCCCGTCGGCTGGGGCCGCACCACCGTCACCCTGCAGGCCGAGCGCAACGGCCTGGTCGCCGAGGAAACCTTCACCGTGGTCCGGCCGTGGCCGTGGTGGCTGCGCGTCTGGGCCTGGCCGCTGCACGCCGCCGCCCTCGCGGGGCTCGTTTTCGTCCTCGTGCGCTGGCGCACACGCACGCTGCAGCGCCGCAACCGCGAGCTGGAGGTCCACGTCAACGAACGCACGGCCCAGTTGCGCAAGGCCAGCGCGGTGAAGGAGGAGTTTCTCGCCAGCATCAGCCATGAGATCCGCAACCCGCTCAACGGCGTCGTCGGTATCTGCGCCATGCTCTCCGATCTCGAGGTCGGTCCGCGGGAGAAAAAGCTCCTGCGCACGCTGGGCGGCTGCGCCGACCAGTTGCGCTCGATGCTGGACGACATCCTCGACTTTTCCCGCCTGGAACGCGGCCAGATCGCGCTCACGCCCTCCGACTTCGAGGCCGGTTCGCTGGTGGAGGAAGCCGCGCGGGCCATGGATCCCGAGCTGGCCGACTGCGCCCTCATCCTGCCCGACCAGCCCGCGTGGCTGCACGGCGATTCCGGCAAGATCCGCCAGATCGTCTGCAACCTGATTTCCAACGCCCTCAAATACGGCGTGCCCCGCGAAGCCGGCGTCGAGGTGCGCGTGCAACCGGCCGGCCCCGGCCGCTCCCGCCTCCGGCTCGCCGTGCGCAACAGCGGCCCCACCCTGGCCCCGGCCGAGCTCGACCGCCTCTTCGACTCTTTCCAACGCGGCGCCAACACCGGCAACATCCCCGGTTCCGGCCTCGGCCTGGCCGTGTGCCGCCGGCTTGCCACCGCGATGGGCGGCCAGCTTACCGCCGCCAGTCAGGACGGCACCACGGAATTCGCGCTCGAGCTTGTGCTCGCCAACTCCCAGCCGCCGGCGGTCACGCACCAGACGCCCGCTCCGGTCTCCCGTGCCTTGGCCATCGAGGACGAGGACTACAACCGCATCGCCCTCGGTCATGTGCTGCAGCAGCTCGGCTACACCGTGCATTGGGCCGCGGACGGCGCCTCCGCCCTGCACCTCGCCCGCACCAATCAATACGATCTGGTGCTCACCGACTGGAGGCTGCCGGACACCGACGGCGCCGAACTTTGCCGCCAGCTCGTGCAAATCCTCCCCCGCCCCACCCCGCCCATCGTGGCCGTCACCGCCTACGCCACGAAGGACAAGGTCGGCGAGGCCCAGGCCGCCGGCATGACCGGCTTCATCACGAAGCCCGTGACCAAGGACAAGCTTGAGCGCGTCATCCGCGGTCTCTCCGAAGGGCTGCAACCGAAACGATCGCTCGACACCCATACGGTGGCCGCCGCCGGCCATCCGCTGGCCTCGCTCGGCGACCTGGCGCCGACGGGGGCTCAACTCGCCGAGAAAATCAGCCGGAAATGGCAGTCTGTCGCGGGCCTCGCCCGTCTGCAGGATCCGCGCACCGCATCGGAAGCCCACAGTCTGCTCGGGCTACTTCGTTCGACCGCCGAGGAGGCCGCACTGGAGCAGGTCGCGCTCCTCGAGGAGGCCGCCGCCCGCGGCGACTGGTCCGCCGTGGAGCGGCTGCTGCCCTTCGCCGAGGAAACCTTGGGCGCCGCCCGCGCGCGACTCACGGCCTGAGCCCGCGGTTCTTCGCCTCCGCCGCGGTGGAGTCAAAGACCAGGCCGTGCCGGATGGCGCACTCGATCAGCTGCTCGATGTTGTGCAGCTCTAGCTTGCGCATGATGCGTTTGCGGTGGTCCGCCACCGTCGCGGGCGCACAACCCATGACCGCCGCCGCCTCGTCGTTGGACAGCCGCTGGCCCAGCAGCGCGAGCACCTGCAGTTCGCGCGGCCCCAGCAGCTTGAGCGGCGAATTGGGGTCGCGCGCGCCGGCGTTGATCACCTCCATCGCCCGGCGCGAGATGACGACGGCGCCCGCCAGAGCCCGCTGGATCACGTCCACCAATTCCTTCTCGCTGTCGTTCTTGTGCGCGATGCTGATGCCGCCGGCCTGGAGTTTCTTGAAAGGGAACTGTCCGCTGATGGAACTCACCGCCACCATCGCGCCGGCGGCGCCGCCGGCCGCGCGTTGCAGGGCCCAGTCGAGCGTCGTGCCGTCGCCGAGGTCGATGTCGAGCACGATGAGCGCCACCCCGTCGAGTTCGCGCTCGCGCGCGCGCAGCTCCTGCATGGATCCGATGCCAATGATCTCCTCCACCCGGCAGTGCCGGCGCAGCAGGGCGGTGAGAAATTCCCGCACCAGGGTCTGGTCTTCGATGACGGCCGCGCGCATGTCCGAGCCGTAGACGGCGGCGCCGCGCAACTCAAGTCCCGCGGCCTAGGTAATGAACCCCACGGGACGGATTATTCAACGCGCCAGCCGCGCGCGCACCGTGAAACTCCGCGCCGTCGCACCGGCCGACGTGAAACGCACCGACTCGTTGACGCCCGGGAAAACGGTGGCGCTTTGGAACGGCGTTTCATCGCCGATGGAGAAACCCTGTGCATCCTTGAACACGCAGTTGAGCTGAAGCTTCACGGGCGCGGCCGTGAGGTTGCGCATGACCGCCACGACTTCCAGCCGGCCGTCCGGCAACACGCGCTCGTGGAGCGCGAAGCATTCGACGGCCTCGCGCACCGGCCGGTCGAGCGGTTGATATTTCTCGGCCACCACACCGGCGGATGCTGCGGCGTCCGCCGGTGGACGTTCCGCCGGAACGGTCGCACAACCGGCCAAGCCGGCCAGGCCGAGCGCAAGCAACATCGGACGGATGAAAGGGTGGGCATGCATGGAGGAAAGGCGGGGTGACACTCGGGTTTTCCGCATGTTGCCAGACCCCGCCCGCGAGCCAAGCCGGATTGCGCCACAACCGGGCTTGGCCTCCGGCCCGCCGGGGTCCATGCTTTCTCCATGCCCCGTTACGTGCTCGCGCTGGATCAAGGCACCACCTCGTCGCGCGCCATCGTTTTTGACCGCCGCGGCCGCCCCCGCGCCTCGGCCCGGCAGGAGTTCACCCAACATTATCCACAGCCGGGCTGGGTGGAGCACGAGCCCCGCGATCTTTGGGAATCCACCCGCCGCACCGCGCTCGGCGCGATCGCCGAGGCCAACCTCACTGCGCGCGACCTCGCGGCCATCGGTCTCACCAACCAGCGCGAGACCGTGCTCCTGTGGGACCGCCGCACTGGCCGGCCGCTCCACCGGGCGATCGTCTGGCAGGACCGCCGCACCGCCGCCCGCTGCGCCCGCTTGAAGCGCGCCGGCCTCGAACCCCTGATCCGGCGCAAGACCGGCCTGCTCCTCGATCCCTATTTTTCCGCCACGAAGCTCGCCTGGCTCCTCGATCATGTGCCCGGAGCCCGGCGGCGCGCGGGCCGCGGCGAACTCGCCGCCGGCACGGTGGACACCTGGCTGCTGTGGCAGCTCACCGGCGGCCGCGTGCATGCCACCGATGCGGCCAACGCTTCCCGCACCCTGCTTTTCAACCTGCGCACCGGCGATTGGGACGATGCGCTGCTGCGGCTTTTCCGGATCCCGCGCGCCATCCTGCCGGCGATCTGCGACAACAGCGGCGTCCTCGGTGAAGTCACCGCCGTGCCCGCCCTGCGCGGCGTGCCCATTGCGGGCGTGGCGGGCGACCAGCAGGCGGCCTTGTTTGGCCAGGCCTGCTGGCGCCCCGGTATGGCCAAGAACACCTACGGCACCGGCTGTTTTCTCCTGCTGCATACCGGCGAACGCCCGGTCGCTTCGAAACGCCGGCTGCTCACCACGGTTGCCTGGCGCATCGGCGGCCGCACCGAATACGCGCTCGAAGGCTCCGTGTTCATCGGCGGCGCCGTGGTGCAATGGCTGCGCGACGGCCTCGGGCTCATCGCCCACTCCGCGGATGTCGAGCGTCTGGCCGCGACCGTGCCGGACAACGGCGGTGTCTTTCTCGTGCCCGCGTTCACCGGCCTCGGCGCACCCCACTGGGATCCCGCGGCGCGCGGCCTCATCACCGGGCTGACCCGGGGCTCGACCGCGGGCCACGTGGCCCGCGCCGCCCTCGAGAGTATCGCCTACCAGTCCGCCGACCTCATCGGCGCCATGCAGGCCGATGCCGGCCTGCGCCTGCGCGAGCTTCGCGTGGACGGCGGGGCCACCGTCAACAACCGCCTCATGCAGTTCCAAGCCGATCTCCTCCGCGTGCCGGTGGTGCGGCCCAGCACGGTCGAGACGACCGCCCTCGGTGCCGCCTACCTTGCCGGACTGGCTGTCGGCTTTTGGAAAGACCGGGCGGAAATCGCCGCGCTCTGGGCCGCCAACCGGCGTTTTCGGCCCGCGGGGTCCACCGGCGCCATGCGCCGCCTGCATGCCGCCTGGCAACGGGCGGTTGAGCGGGCCAAAGCCTGAGCCCGGCGCTCTTTACCGTCAAAGTCCCGTCAAATCCCGACCCCGCCACAGTTAGGTTGAGTCCGGCGGGCGAATCCTCCACTGTGCCGACGATGCCGCCCATGTCCCCCAGCCGCCGCGCCCTCGCCCTTGCCCTGATTTGCAGCCTGCTGGCCGGCTCCGCGACCGCGGCCGACTCCCCCGAGATCATCTCGCTCCGGGCCAAGGCCGAACGCGGCAACGCCATCGCCCAATACAACCTCGGACTCGCCCTCGCGACCGGCCGCGACACCCCGGCCAATCTACCCGAAGCCTTTGTCTGGCTCACCCTCGCCGAGGAACGCGGTGCCACCGGCCGCGTCCTGCGCACGCTGCTCGGCGAAATGACCCCCGCCCAGCTCGACGAGGGCCGCCGGCTCCTCGCCGCGATGCGCGACCGTTTTCCCGCCCCCGGCGTCACCCGCGCCGCGCCCAGCCCGGGACCGGGCCCCGCATTGGTGCCCGCCCCGGCCGCTTCGGCCGTGGTCACCTCCTTGCCTCCCTCGCCTGCGCCCTCCGCCTTGACCGAGATTCCGGCGGAGGAACCGGGCGACAGCCTGCCGCCCTCGCGCACCCTCGTGCTGGATGCCGATTCGCGGAACGAAGCCCCGGCCGCATCCCCGTCGGCCGAAGCCGCCACCGCACTCGCCCAGCGCAACCAGGAACTTGAGGAACTCGCCGCCCAGCGCGGCCGCGCCCTTGCCGAAACGCAGCAAGCCCTGACCCAAGCCCGCTCCCAATTGACAGAAATCGCCGCCCTCCGTGCCGCCGCCGACACGGCCCGGCAGGAAACCGAGCGGCTCCAGCGGCAAATTGCGCAGCTGACGGCCGGCCAATCCGCCCTCACCGAACAGCTGGCCGCCGCCCGCGCGGCCGCCGGCGACTCCTCCGCCACCGCGAGCCGTCTCGAGGCGGCGCTGGCCGAAGCGGAAAGCATCCGGCGGGAGCTCGCCGAGCGCACCCGGCTGCTTGACCGCCTGACCGCCGAGCGTGACCAACTGGCCGCCGCCGCCCGCGACAGCGCCGCCCGCGAAGCCGATCTTGCCCGCCGCCTCGCCGAGACTGCCGCGCAACAGAACGAAATCGCCGCCCTCACCGCCGACAAACGCCAGCTCAGCGCCGAACTCGCCGCCGCCTGGCAGGAAAACGAATCCCTCAAATCCGCCGCCAGCCGGGCGGGTGAAGACGAGAACGAGACCATCCGCCGCCTCCGCCGCGAAGGCGAACAACTGGCCGCCTTGGCCGAACAACGGCAGACCGAGCTCCGGGAATCCCAAGCGGCGCTGGCCGCCAGCCGGGCCGAACTCGAGCGGATCGCACCGTTGCGCGGCGAACTGAAGGCCGCCTTCGACGAGGCGACCGTCCTGAGCGAACGGGTCGCCGCGCTGACCGCAGCCAATACAACTCTGGAGCAGCAGCTCGCCGCCGCCCGCACCGCCGCGAGCGAATCAACTGCCGCCGCGCTGGCCGCCGCCGAATCAGCCGCCGCCGCGGCCCGCCGCGAACTCGCTGCGCGCAACGAAGCCTTGGAACGTCTCACCGCCGAGCGCGACACCTTGGCGGCAACCGTGGCCGCAGCCTCCTCCCGCGAGGCCGAGCTGGACCGGCAACTGGCCGAAGCCGCGCAGTCATTGACCCGGCTCCGCGAAAATAACGACCGCCTTCAGTCCGATCTCGCCCGGGCAACGGAAGATCGCGCCGCCATGACCACCGCCCGCGCCGAAGCCGACAAGGCGCGGCGCGACCTGGAGGCCGTGAACCGCCGGATCGCCCGGTTGACCGATGAAAATGCCGGACTCGCCGAGCAGCTTGCCACCGCCAAACAGGCGGCCGCGGCCAAGGCCGCCAGCAACTCCGCCCTGGCCGCCGCCCGTGCGGAGACCGAGCAGGCCCGGCAGGCGCTGGAAAGCCGCAACCAATCCCTCGCCGCCCTCACCGCCGAGCGCGACCGTCTCAACGCCACGCTCGCCGCCAAGGAATCCGAACTGACCGCCCTCACCGCGGCCGCCGCCGGCTTCCGCGACGAGCGCGCCGCACTGGATGCGGAAAAGAACCGCCTCGGTGCCGAGCTCACGCGGGCTCGCCAGTCCATCGAGGAGCTGGGTGCCGAACGTGACCGTCTCGCCGCCGACCTTTCCGCCCGCGCCAACATAAACGAAGATATCGCGCAGCTCTCCACCGAGCTGGCCGCAGCCCGTGCGGCGGCCGCCGAACTGGAACAGCGCGCGGCCGAGCTTGGCGCCGCCCGCACCGCCGCCGAAGCCCAGCTGGCACGCGTTCAGACCGAAGCCGCAAACGCCCTCGAAACCGCCCGCGCCGAAACCGGCACCCTGCGGGCACAGCTCGCCCAGGCGGAGTCCACCGCCGCCGAGGCCGGCCGGATCGCAGCCGCTCACGAAACGCGGATCGCTGCACTCACCGTCGAGGCCGGTCCGCTCGCCGGGAGACTGCAGGAAATGGAAACGACGCTGCGCGCCGCCCAGGAAGGCAACGCAGCCCTGCAGCGCGATCTGGCCGCCCGGGAAGCGCAGTTGGCGCAACTCTCTTCCGAACGCGATGCGCTCATCGCCGCCCGCGCAACCGATGCCGCGACCCTGACCGCATTGCGCGAGCAGATCACGGAATTCAGCGAGGCTCTGGCCACCGCCGAAGCGGATGCCGCCACCCTGAGCGCCCGCTTGGCCGCGGCCGACAGCAATGACGAAACCGCCGCATTGACGACCCGGATCGCGGAATTGAATGGCCAGGTCGCCGACCTCGGCCGGCAGCTGGCCGCCGGGCAGGATCGCAACCGGGATCTCGAACAACTGGCCGAACGCCGGAGCCGCAGCCTGGCCGAGGCCCAGGAGGCCCTGGCCGAAACCCGCCGGGAACTCGCCACCCTGGCCGAAAACCAACTCCGCCTGGAAGCCGAAGCAGCCACCGCCGCGGCCGACCGCCGGCTGGCGGACCGGCTCGCGACCGAACTGCAGGCCGCCCAGACCAAGGCCGACGAAGCCCTGGCCCGCGCCTCAAACCAAGCCGCCCGCCTGGATGAACTCACCGCGGCCAACCGCAACCTCACTGCACAGCTGGACGCCGCGGAAACCAACCTGCGTCAGGCCGCCGAAACCGTCGGCAGCCGCACGGGTGAGCAGGCCCGCGCCTTGGCCCGGCTGACCGCGGAACGCGACCGCGCCGTCGAAGCCCACGCTGCGCTGAACCAAGAACTGACCGCCCTGCAGGAAGAGCACCGTCTGGCCCAGGCCACGCTGGAAAAAGCGCTGGCCGAAAACTCCGCGCTCAGCGCGCGCCTCGAATCCGCCGGCGATCCGTCGGCCCACGCCGCCCAGCTGCGACAGCTGGCCGAGCAGCAGGAAACCATGCTGGCCGCCCTGAACCAGTCCCGCCGGGAGAATGACAGCCTCCGCACCGATCTGGCCGCCGCGCTCGCCGCCCGGACCGCCGCCGAGCAGACCTTGGCCGAGAGCTCCACGGAACTGGCAGCCCTTCGCGTCAGCGCCGCCAAGGCCGCACCGGCCGAGCTGGAAGAACTGCGGCAACAACTCGCCGCGGCGCTGGCCGACGGCCGAGAGCTCGCCGCAAAAAATCAGGAGCTTGAGGACATCGCTTCCCGCCGCGGTCTCGCGTTGGAGGAGAGCACCCGGGCATTGGAGCAGACCCGCGGCACGCTGGCCGGGCTCGAAACCCGGGCCGCCGATCTGGCGTCCGCCAATGCCGCACTGGAGCAGCGTCTCAGCGCCCGGCCGGCCGCCGAGGCGGCCCCGGCGGAAAACGTGCGCCGCCAGCTCGCCGCCAAGGACCAGACCATCGAACGCCTCACCGCGGATCTGGCCGCCGCCCGCAGCGCCGACGAGCGCGCGCGCCGCGAGGCGGCCGATATGGCGGCCAACCTCCAGCGCCTCACCCGCGAAAACACCAATCTCACCTCCCGTCTGGAGCAGGCCACCGCGCGCGAAACCGACGTCAGCCGCCAGCTCGCCGAAGCCCGGCAAAATCTTGAGCGCAGCGCCCGCGACACTCCGGCCGTGGCCGCCCTGCGGCAGGAGCTCGCCGCCGCAAACGAACGGCTGACCACGGCTCTCAACGGTTTCACCCAACTGCAACGGGACCACGAGCGCCTGCAATCCGGTCTCGCCACCGCCGAGGAAACCGCGCGGCAGCTGGCCGGGGAACGCGACGCCCTCCGTGAACAAATCGCCGCCCTGGCCGCCCCCGCCCCGGCGGAACCCGCAATTGAGCCGGGCCGGCTGGCCGCTTTGGAAGATCAGCTCGCCACCGCGCTGCGCAGCTACCGCCTGCTGCAGGATGAAAACGAGCGCATGAAAGCCGCCTCCGCCCGGCTGACCCAGGAAATGGCCGCGCTTGAAACCCGTTTGTCCGGGGCCGGCAGCCTCAACAGCGAACTGGCCAACCAGCTCACTTCCGCGAGCGCCGCCGCCGCGGAAGCGGAGACCCTGCGCACCCAGTTGCGGCAGATGCAGGATCAACTGGCCGCGGCGACCGAGGAAAACGCCCGGTTGCGGACGCGCGTGGCCATCGCCGCCCCCGCGCCCGGCACCACGCTGGCCGTGCCCACCCGGCCCGGCGCCGCGCCCGTCGTCACCAGCCCGCCGCCGGCCGAGGCGCCGGCGGTGGCGGCACAGCCGCGTTTCCACACCGTGGTGGCCGGCGACACGCTTTCCCGCATCGCCCGCGACTACCTCGGCAACAGCCAGCGCTGGCCCGAAATCCTCGAGGCCAACCGCGGCCAACTCGCCGACGAGCGCAGCCTCGCGATCGGCCAACGGCTGCGCATTCCCTGAAACCGGCCCCGGCCGGTCACCTGCATCCCATGCCCCGCTCCACCGCCGCATTCCTGCTGGTCTGCCTGGGCGGGTTGCTGTCCGGCTGCGGCTACGTGCACTTCGGCCGGTATGTGCCGTTGCAGGTGCAGACCGAACTCGACGCCGAAAATGCCTCGCTGCGCCGGCAGCTCGCCGCCGCCAAGGCCAAGGCGGCCGGGCCGCCGCCCTACGAGGAACTCGCGGCCGGCATCGACGAAGCCGCCCTTGGCGAACGGCTCGCCACCGCCCTGCACAGTTACCGGTTGCTGGAAAAGGAAAACGAACGCCTCCAAAAGCTCGCGGAAACCCTGGCGGAGGAAAAAACGCTGCTGGAAAGCCAGCTGGCCGGATCCAACGCGAATGCCGCCGCCCTCGGCGAACAGCTCACCGCCGCCGAGGCCACGGCCCGGCTCGTGGACACCCTCCGCACCCAGCTGCGGCAGACCCAGGACCAGTTGAGCGCGCTTGTCGCCGAACACGCCCGGCTGCGCACCCAACTGGTGATCGCCGCGCCCGCGCCGGGCAGTGTGGCCGCAGCCCCGCACCGTCCGGCCGTCGTCACCGCCGGCGCGTTGCCGGCGGCCGCCGCGCCGGTGGACCTCAGCACCCCGGAACGGGTCACCCACACGGTCGCCGAGGGCGAAACGCTCAGCGGCATCGCCCGCCGCTATTACCGCGACAGCCAGCGCTGGCCCGAAATTTTCGAGGCCAACCGTGATCTGCTGAAGGACGAGCGCAGCCTGCGCATCGGCATGCAGCTGCACATCCCTTAGCCTGCCGGGGCTAACCGGAAAAAATTCCCACGATCAGCGCCAGGGCGGGCAACGACAGCACCACGCTGCCCACGATGATAGTCGAGGCCATGGCCTCATCGCCCTTCAACTCCACCACCAGCGTGTAGGAAACAATCGCCGTGGGGCAGGCCATCAGGATCATGGCCACCTGCAACGCCGCCGGCTCCAGTCCGAACCAACGGCCCACGACCCAGCCGATGGCCGGCGCGAGCACGGTCTTGACCAGCGCGGCACCGCCGGGCCGCCGCCAGTTGGTGGCGGCGCCGAGCGTGGCCAGTGTCCCACCCACGCCCAGCAGCCCCAACGGCAGCGCCATTTCGCCCAGAGTGGCCAGCGCGCGGTCCAACGGCAGCGGCAGTTTCCAACCCAGCGCCGCCAGGCTCATGCCGGCCAACGTGGCCAGCAAGGGCGGCGTCAGCAGCAGTTGGCGCAGCAACGGCCGCACCATGGCCAGGCTGGGGCGGTGCCGGCTCAACAGCAGCACGAGCACGCCGCTCACATTGTAGAGCACCATGATCGGCGCGACCGCCAGCACGGCGGCGCTCCGCACGGTAAGCCCGCCGGGCAGGGTGCCGTCCGGCAGCGCAAAGACGATCGGCAGACCCACAAAGGCGAGATTTCCGCGAAAGCAGCCCTGCACAAAAGTGCCCACGGCGGCCGCCGGTGTGCCCAACATCCGGCCGATGCCATAACCCGAGGCGATGACCAGCAGCGTGCCCGTGACCAGCGTCAGCATCAACGGCCCCGCGGTTCCGGCCGGCGGCAAACCCGCCGCGAGCTGCTGAAACAACAGGGCCGGCAAGCCCACCCAATACGTGAGGCGGTTCGCCTCGCGCAGGAAAGCCGCCCCGAAGAAACCGCCCCGCACCAGCACGGCGCCGAGCGCCACCAGCAGAAAGACCGGCACCAGTATGGATAAAATCAGCACGCGGCCGCCCTCACGACTGCGGTCGCGGATGCTGCGCGCGGTGCTTTTGCAGGATCCGCCGGGTGTCATCCAGCACCGCCTGCGGACCGACATAGTTGCCGCCGCGGTAGCTGTCGGACAGCACGCGGCCGGCGGCATCCACCAGCACCAGGCAGGGGATCCCGTCACCGGCATAGCGCCTGATTTCCCCGGCCTGGCGGATCTGGTCAAAACGCAGCGCCGGCCAGGGCATCCGGTCGCCGGCCATGTATTTTTGCATCTCGCCGGCGGATTGGTCCGCGCTGACCAACACGACTTCAAATTCCGGATACGCCGCCCGCAGCTCCTGGTAGGCGCGCACCAGCCGCGGGGTGAACTGCCGGCACGGGCCGCACCACGCCGCCGAATAATAAAGCGCATAGAACTGCACCCCCTCCAGCCGGCCGGCCTCCTGCGGCCTGAGCGCACCGCCCTGCAGCTGCACCAATTTGCCCTGCAGCCGCCGCGCCATCACGGCGGGCGCGGCCGCTTTGGCCGCGGGCGCGACGGCCGGGGGCGCGGCACTGGCGGCCACCAGGCCGGCCAGTGCCGTATGCGCCGCCGGGACCCGGCCCGTAAGCGCGCGGTAGCGCACGTGCACGTGCTCGCCCTCAAGCGCGATCACGTCGAGGCGCGCGCCCAAAGGCAGGCCGATCGTCCCGCTCACCCTTCCGTCCCGCACGATCTCCAGCTTGGTCGCCGTTGTGACCGTCGTCTCCATCGGAAGCGCCAACCCTACGGCAGCGGTGAGAATCAGGAACAGACTGAGCAAGATTAAGCGCACTTCCCACTCCTGCAGGATTTCCTTCGACCCGGCGAGTCTGGAAACCGGCCCGCAGCGACTGGTGTTTCATTGTGCGCCCGCGGCGAAACTGTCATGCCAATGCCATGAAAAAACTGCTTTTCGTCCTGATGCTCGCCATGCCGGTCCTGTTGGCGGCGGAGGAACCCGCCGCCTCCGCTTTGACTGACGGGCTTTATGCCGAATTTGTCACGCCGCGCGGCACGGTGGTCTGCGAACTGTTTTTCGAAAAGGCGCCGCTCACCGTCGCCAATTTTGTCGGCCTCGCCGAGGGCACGCTGGGGCCGCGGCCGGGGCAGCCCTATTTCAACGGGATCAAGTTCCACCGCGTGGTGCCCGATTTCGTCGTGCAGGGCGGCGACCCGACCGGCACCGGCAGCGGTGGGCCCGGCTACAGCTTTCCCGATGAATTTATCCCGGGCCTGCGGCACGACGACGCCGGCATCCTCTCCATGGCCAATGCCGGGCCCGACACCAACGGCTCGCAGTTCTTCCTCACCCTGCGCGAGGTCAACCGCCTGAACTACCTGCACAGCGTCTTCGGCCGCACCGTCCGCGGTCGAGAGGTGCTGCCGCTGATCGAACAGGACGACGTGATGACCGCCGTGAACATCCTCCGCATCGGCGCGGCGGCGACGGCGTTCCGCGCGGACCAGGCGGCATTCGATGCCCTCGTCGCACAAGCGACCCGCCATGGGCATGCCCACTTCGATGATCCGGAAAATCTGCTGCCGACCCAGCCGCCGCGGGCGCGGAACTTCAATTTCAAGCTCGCGAATTTCGAACGGGCTACCGGCGTGCGCCTGCTCGTCCGGTTGCAGGGAAAATACGAACCCGAGACGCCCGGCCAGCGCCCGGGCACGCATGTCGGCCGGCTCGCCCGCCGGCTGGCGCTCGGCCCGGACGATGTGCTTGCCGTGTATTTCGCCGACATCGACCAGTGGGCGTTCTGGGCCGGGGACACACGGCTCCAGCAATTCATGGGGCGGACCGGAACCGTGAAGGAATTCATGCAGGACGGCGAATTGCACCGGGCCAAGCAGGCCTTCCTGGCGGAAGCCCGCACGCGGGCCGAGGTTTACCTCCGCGAAGCCGAGGCCGCCGCCACGGCGGAGCGCCCGTTGACCGAGGCCCAGAAAATCAAACTGAAGGTGGACGGCTTGGTGGACACCCTCATCGAAAAATTCGAGCCGCAGGATTGAGCCGCCGCACTTGCCCCCGGGCCCGGTCCGGGCATGCTGGCTCCGACCATGCGCACTTTCGTCATTCTCATCCTGATCGGTTTGCTGCTCCTGACGGTCGGACTCGTCGTCCGTTCGGGCATGTTTGCCCGGGAAAATCCCGGCCGGCCGATCAACAGCGCCATGCGGCTGGCCCTCGAAAACAAGGGCATCCCGGAGTTGAGCCGCGAGGATACCGACATGATCATCCGCCAGTTCGGCAACCCCGCCCGCCTTGAATCCGGTCTGCACTATGTGCGCCGCGCCCAGGGCCGGGGCGAGGTGGCGCGCCGCGGGCAGGAACTGGTGGTGCATTACGAGGGACGGCTGCTGGACGGCCGCCGGTTCGACAGCTCCTACGAGCGGAACGAACCTTTCACCTTCCGGCTCGGCCGGGGCGAAGTCATCCCCGGCTGGGATGAGGGCTTTGCCCTCATGCGCAAAGGCGAGAAACGCACGCTCATCGTCCCGCACTGGCTCGGTTACGGGGTTACGGGTCGGCCCCCGACCATCCCGCCGCGCGCCACACTCGTCTTCGAAGTCGAGGTCCTCGACATCCGGTGAGCCTCACCCGTTTGTCACCTGTTGGGTGACAAACGGGCGGACAACAGAAGCGCCTCAACGCAGCGGTTCCGGCCGGCGGTAGTTAACGCCGAGCAGCTCCAGTCGTTTTAGCAGTGGCTCGAGCCGCGCACGGAAGTCCGTCCAATTTTTTCGTTCCGGCGGTGTCCAACCGACCTCGGCCAGTGCGCTCAACCGGGGAAAGGCCATGTATTCCATCTGGCGCGCGCTCGTCAGATACTCGCCCCAAAGATTGCCCTGCACGCCGAGCACGTGTTTTTGCTGCGCCGGTTTGAGCCCGGGCGGCATGGGGTCGAGCGCATAGACGTTCTCCAACGGATTGTGCCCGCCGATCGCCTCGGGCTCGTCCGTGGTCTTCGGGTCGGCCTGGTAATGGTCCAGATAGCAATGCGTCGTGGGCGACATGACGACATCGTTGCCCTGCGCGATGGCGAACTCCGCCCATTTCCAGTCGCGCCACACCATCATCGTGGCCGTGGGCGAAAGCCCGCCTTCCTGGATTTCGTCCCAGCCGATGAGCCGGCGGCCGTGCCGGGCGAGGATTTTCTCCACGCGCCGGATGAACCAGCTTTGCAGCTCGTGCTCGTCCTTGAGCCCGAGCTTGCGGATGGCCTTCTGCGCAAACGCCGATTGCTGCCACTGGTCCTTGATCGCCTCGTCGCCGCCGATGTGGACGAACTTCGAGGGAAACAGTTGCACGACCTCCGCCATCACGTCGGCGAGGAAGCCGAACACCGGCTCGGACGGCGCATAGGTGTAGGGCTGGATGCCCCAGCGCGTGACGACCTTGGGCGCAAAGCCGGGCACGTCGCGGTTGCCCAGTTGCGGATACGCCGCGACGACCGAGGCCACGTGCCCCGGCAGCTCGATCTCCGGCACCACCGTGATGAACCGCTCGGCGGCGTAGGCCACCACCTCGCGGATCTGCGCCTGCGTGTAAAAGCCGCCGTGGGGCTTGCCGTCGCCTTCGTCGCGGTTGCCGTAGCGGGGCGATTCGGTGCGCCAGGCGCCAATCTCGGTAAGCTTCGGATATTTTTTGATCTCCAGCCGCCAGCCCTGGTCATCCACGAGGTGCCAGTGCAGAACGTTGAGCTTGTGCAGCGCCATTGCGTCGATGAAGCGCTTCGTCTCGGCCACCGACAGGAACCGGCGGGCCGGATCGAGCATCGCGCCGCGCCAGCCGAAACGCGGCCGGTCGGTGATTTCCAAGGCCGGCACGGTGAATCCGGGCGCCGCGCCGGCACCCAGGCGCTCGGTCTCCGGCGGCAGCAGTTGCCGCAGCGACTGCAGGCCGTAAAACACGCCCTGCGCCGTGGCCGCACGGATCGTCACGCCCGCAGCGCGGCTGCTCAGGCGGTAGCCCTCGGCACCGAGGGTTTTCTTCAGTGCCGGTTTGAGGCGCAGCGTGACGGCCCGCGGCCGGGCCACGCCGACGACCTCGAGCCCCAGCTTTTGCGCGAACGGCAGCGCGACCCGGCGCAACGCGGCGTTTTTGGCCGGCGCCACGACGGGCGTGCGGGCGTTGAGCTTGAAACCAGCACCGCGCACGGGGCGGCATTCGGCCGGCAGGGGAATGATGTCGGGGGTCATGAAAAGTCCGGACCGCTCACAGCCCGAGCAGGCTGCCGTTGCGCTTCAGCCACCGCTCGGCCTCGCGCCAGCCGGGGCAAACTTCCTCCACCCGCGCCCAGAACCGCGCCGAGTGGTTCATTTCCCGCAGGTGCATCAGCTCGTGATAAATGATGTAGTCGCGCACAAAGTCCGGCGTCTGCACCAGCCGCCAGTTGAGCGAGATCGTGCCCTGCGCCGAACAGGAACCCCACCGCGAACGCTGGCCGCGCACGGTCACCTGCTTCACCTCCACGCCGCATTCCGCCGCCAGTTCCCAGGTCCGCGCCGGCAGCTCGATCTTGCCGCGCCGCGTGAAATGCGCCTCGAGCGTCGGCCGCAGGTCCCCGGTCAGCGCCGGCACGCGGAACACATCCGCCGCCAGGCAAACCTGCGGGCGTTCCCCGATGGCGGCCGCCCGGATCTCCGTCAGCTCGCCCCGCCAGAGCACATGGGTGCCGAGAGTCCAGATTTCAACCCCGCGGGGCCGGCGCGCCTGCCGGGCGCGCGCACGTTCGAGCCATTCCTGGTGCGCGGCGACAAACCGCACCGCCTCGCGCTCCGAACCGCGCCACGGAATCGTCGCCACCGCCGTGCCGTCGCGCTGCAGCGTGAGCCGGTAATGCCGCGCCTGCTGGCTCCGGCGATAGACCACCTCGGAGGAACGGTCGGCCACCGGCGGAGTTTTGTGCACTCCCGGCGCCGGGCTGAAAAGGCCGAGCAAATCCTGTTGAATCCCGCCGTCAGACATCGCGGACATCAGATGCGGACGATTTCCCAGCGCGTCAATCTCCCGCCCGCGACCTCCAGCCAGGCGAAGCTGGCCGGGAAACCGCCGCGCGGCTGGGCGGCCGAACCGGGATTGAGCCAGCGCAATCCGTCCGCCGTTTCATCCCGCGGCCGGTGAGTGTGCCCGTGCAGAACCACCTGCGTGCCGGGCGGCACGCGGTCCGGCGGGATGTGGGTCAGATAAAATTTCACCCCTTCGCGCTCCAGCCGCAGCTCGTGCGGCCAGCGCGGCTGGTCGTCGCAGTTGCCGTGCACGACGCGCACCGGCGGCCCGATCATTTCCACTTCCTGCAAAACCGCCGGGGCACAGACATCGCCGAGGTGCCAGATCTCGTCCGCCCCGGCCAACCGGCCCGGCAATGAAGCCGGCAGAACATCGTGGGTGTCGGAGAGGACGGCGACGCGCATACCGCAGCATCTCCACCCGCCGCTCCAAATCCATGAAAATATGGCTTGGGCTCTGTGCTGCTGCACCCTCGCCCCACGGCCGATTCTTTTTGCAACCCGGCGGGCCGCCATCGTGTCCTGTCGGCGTGGAATATTTCGTCTGGGCGCTCACGATCCCGCTGGTCCTGATCGGGCTGGCCGGATGCATCGTGCCCATTTTGCCGGGCACCACGCTCATCCTTGTCGCCATGCTGCTGCACAAGCTCCTGCTGCCGGCCCAGCTATCCTGGTGGGTCCTCGGCATGATCGCCCTGCTCTGGCTGCTCTCGTTGCTGGCGGACCTGGCCGGCGTCCTCATCGGCACCCGGATGTTTGGCGGCAGCAAATGGGGCATGGCCGGAGCCGGCGGCGGCGCGCTGGTGGGCGTGTTCATCTCCCTGCCCGCCCTGCTGCTCGGCACTTTCCTCGGCGCCGTCGTGGCGGAAAAGCTGATTACCGGAAAAACCGGCAGTCAATCGCTGCGCTCCGGGGTCGGTGCCGCCACGGGTTTCCTGCTTTCCACGGTGGCCCACACCGCCTGCGCGCTGGCCATGATCGCGCTGTTTCTGGCCGGCGTAATCAGCCGCGCCTGATCAAGCCTGCAGCGCTGCCGGGACCGCCTTGCGCAGTTTCCAGCGGCGGTAGCCGAAGGCGGCCAGGCCGGCGGCCATCAGCATCGCCCCGTAGGTCGAGGGCTCCGGCACCGGCGTGATCCGCGAGTATTGCGTGTCGTAGTCCTGCCAGTAGGCCATGTCGCCGTAGCCTTCGAAGGTGATCTGGCTGAGCACCGTCGTCAGGTTCGCCGTGTTGCGCACCAGCAGAAAATCCGTGAAATCCACCCAGTTGCGGATGAACAGCCGGCTGTCCGCCGTCGCCATCAGCAGGTCGTCTAGGAACAGGAAGTTCGGGTTGCACACGTCGCCGCCGGCGAAGTCGATCACCGCATGGCCGTCGATCGTGAGCACGCCGAGGGTTTCTGTCAGGCCCACGCCGGACGTGCCGTTGAACTGCAGAATCGTCTCCCCCGTGCCATGTTCGCTGCCTCGCAACGTCAGGTTGGCGGAATTGGCGATCTGTTCGTTGGCGTCGAGCCGCAGGATGTCAGTCCCCCGACCGTCACCCACGATGAGGTTGCCCGCGATGGCGTTCACCCCGTCGCTCTTCGCCAGCACCAGCGTGCCGTCGTTCACGTAGGTCGTGCCGGTGTAGGTGTTGGCCGTGGTCCCGGAAAATGTGAGCACCCCGTCGCCGCTCTTGGTGAAAGTCACGGGATTGGAACCGTGATTGGTGATCGTCGTGGAAATGGTGAAAACACCCGAGTTGTAAACATGGGTGATGAGTTCGCCCGATGAAGAGAAAAGTGTGCCATTCCCCGCAATGGCACCACCGGTGGTGCTGTTGGACAGGATACCGCCGCTCACCACGTCGAGATTCCGATCCGACATGTTAAGGATGCCGTTATTGACGAATACCAGACTGTTGACGAAGCGGTTCGTGTCGCCACCCATGCCGAAAGTTCCGTTCATACCGGCATTGAGGGTGGCGGTGAACCCCGACGAATAATCGGCGGCCGCCGCAGCAATCCCGTTCGCCCCGTAAGCGGCAAAGGCTGTGCCGTTGACCGTCGCGTGGGCCAGAATGCCGTTGGTTTGGGTGGGGGCGGCGCTGAAAATCACGCGGGGATTGTTGCCGGAATTGCCCAGCGTCCCCGTGGTGTTGGTGAAATTGACGGTCGCGCCGGCAGTCCGGTTAAGCGCACTGGAGGTCAACACCACATTGCGGTTGGTGCCGCCCGGATTGATGTTCAGGGTGTTCGCGCCGCTGCTCACGTTGAGCGCACCGATGGTCTCGCTGGTGTTGGCGCCGGTGTTGCCCAGCAGGCCGAAGGTGCCGCCTTGCAAGGTCACCGCAGCAGAGTTGCCCACGCGGTCGGCTTGGTTGTTGGAAGTATTGTCCAAGACCAGCTGACCGCCGGCCTTCACCGTGAAACCGCTCGCGCTCGCCATGCGACCGCCGGCATTGAGGTGCAACTCGGCGCCCTCAACCGTCACCGCTCCCGCCAAGGTATTGGTCGCCGTGGCCGCGAGCCGGCCGGCACCCACGACATTGAGGCTGCCGTTGGAAACCACTTGGGCCAAGCGCGCGTCCTCGGCCGCACTGCCGTCCTGCATGCGGATCGTGCGCGAGCCGCCGCCAAGATTCAGGCCGCTGTTAAAGATGAGAGTGCGGTTGGCGCTGTTCGAACCGAGGATAAGCTGGTTGCTCGCGCCGACAAAATTGGCCGTGCTGCCCCAGGTCACCGCCGCCGTGCTGTTGTTGATCTGCACCGTGCGGTTGGCGCCATAGGCGGCAAAGCCGCCGTCACCCGTCCATTGCACGGCACTTGTGCCGGTCCCAAGGTTGCGGTTGAAGTTAAAACCCAGCTCCAGCACGCCGCCGTTGAGCTGGACATTGGAGCCATCGATGCGGTTGGTGTCACCCACCCGCAGGGCGCCGCCGGAAATCCGCGTCGCACCGGTGTAGGTGTTGTTGGCGTTGAGAAACAACGTGCCGTCGCCGGTCTTGTCGATACCGCCGGTCCCGCTGAGCACACCCGAGAGGGTGCCGTCCACCGCCGCACTGCCGTTCGCCACCCGGATCTCACGCACCGCGTTGCCCAGTGCGATCGCGTTGGTCAAGGTCACCGTCGCGTTGGAGTAATCCGACGAAAGCAAAAGCGCGTTGCCCGTCGGCACGAAGCTGCCCGCGTTCCACGTCAGCGTGCCGTTCGCCGTGCCGCCGGAATTGGTCAGCGTCACCGTCCGGTTGCCCCCATGCGCCGAGAACCCGCCGTCGCCGGTCCACTGCACCCGGTCGGAAGAGGTGCCGAGCCGGCGGTTGAAGGTCGTGTTCGACGCCAGCTCCAGCACGCCGCCGGCCAGCTGCAGGTTGCCGCCCGAGGCGCCGCCCGTGGCGTAACCGCCGGTCAGCCCCGCCGTGGTCGCGCGCAACACGCCGTTCTCGATGATC
>JAHCLN010000051.1 GCA_026125215.1 Opitutaceae bacterium | reverse complement strand
AACCCTGCTCATCACCGCGCGCGAGGTGCCCGCGCTCATTGCCGATGCCCGCATCCGCGGCGTCACGCTCACCGGCAGCACCGCCGCCGGCCGGGCGGTGGCCGCGCTCGCCGGCGCAGCCCTGAAGCCCTGCGTGCTCGAACTCGGCGGCAGCGATGCCTACGTGATCCTGGAGGACGCCGACCTTGACCACGCGGCGGAGACCTGTGCGGCCGCCCGGCTCATCAACGCCGGCCAGAGCTGCATCAGCGCCAAGCGCCTGATCGTGGCCGGAAAAATCCGCCGCGATTTTGAAAAGCGCCTCGTCGCCCGCATGAAGGCGCGCCACCCCGGCGACCCGGCCGATCCGCGGACCGTGCTCGGCCCGCTCGCCCGGCACGACTTGCGCGACGAGCTCCACGCCCAGGTGCAACGCTCCCTCCGTCGCGGCGCCCGGCTGCTGCTCGGCGGCACCGTTCCCCCGGGTCCGGGCTGGTTCTATCCGCCCACCGTGCTCACGGGCGTAAAGCCCGGCATGCCCGCCTACGGCGAGGAATTGTTCGGCCCCGTCGCCGCGGTCATCCCGGTGCGGGATGAAGCGGAAGCCGTGGCGGTGGCCAACGACACCCCCTACGGACTGGGCGCAGCGGTCTTCAGCCGCAACCGCCCGCGCGCCCGCGAAACCGCGCGCCAGCTCGAGGCCGGCATGGTTTTCATCAACGACTTTGTGCGCTCCGACCCCTCCCTCCCCTTCGGCGGCGTCAAGCACAGCGGCCTCGGCCGTGAACTCGGCCGGCCCGGACTGCTCGCCTTCACCAACCAAAAAACCCTCTGGCTGGGCTGAAACCTGCCGTCCGCGCCCATGCCCAGCCGCCGCCCCGCCCCCGCCGTCCCACCGGTCCAGTCCGCCTACTTCAACCGCGAGCTTTCCTGGCTGGCCTTCAACCGCCGCGTGCTCGAGCAGGCGCACCACAAAGGCCATCCGTTGCTGGAACGCGTGCGTTTCCTCGCCATCGTCAGCTCCAACCTCGACGAGTTTTTCGAGATCCGCGTCGCCGGCCTCATCCAGCAGGTTGACTCCAACGTCACCGAGCCCGGCTACGACGGCCTGACGCCCCGCGAGACGCTGCGCCGCATCCACGCGGTCGTGGGCTCGATGCAGGACGAGCAGTATCGCTGCTGGCACGGGCAGCTCGTGCCGGCGTTGGCCCGGGAAGGCATCATCGTCAAATCCGCCCGCGAGCTCACCCCGGCGGAGCTGCGCTGGGTGCGCGGCTATTTTCGCGAGCAGGTTTATCCCGTGCTCACGCCCCTGGCGATCGACCAGTCCCACCCTTTTCCCCAGCTCGGCAACAAGACGCTCAACATCGTCGTCTCCCTCGACAATCCCGCCACGCCGGAGATCGAGCGTCTCGTCGCCATCCTGCCCGTGCCGCGCATCCTGCCCCGGCTCGTGCCCATCGCCCCCGGGAAGAACGGGCCGCACCGGCTGATTTTCCTGAGCGAGATCATCAAGCTCTGCGCCGGGGAACTCTTCCCCGGCTACCGGCTCAACTCCGCCCACGCCTTCCGCGTCACGCGCAACAGCGACCTCTACATCGACGAGGAGGAGGCCGAAAACCTGCTCAAGAAAATCGAGGAGGAGCTGCGCAACCTCCGCCGCGGCGCCGCCGTGCGCCTCGAGATCGAGGCCGGCGTCGAGGAGGAAATCTTCGACACGCTGTGCCGCCACCTCGACCTGCTGCCGGAGTTCGCCTTCCGCCTCAACGGCCCCCTCAACCTCATGCGGCTCTCCGCCGTCGCCGACCTCGACCGCCCCGACCTCAAGTTTCCGCCCTTCACGCCGGTCAACGCCTCGCCCCTGCGCGATCCGGGACAGATCTTTGCCACGCTGCGGCACGAGGACGTGCTGCTCCACCATCCCTACGACTCCTTCAACCCCGTCGTGGATTTTGTCACCGAGGCCGCGCGCGATCCCCGCGTCTTCGCGATCAAGCAGACGCTCTACCGCACGAGCGGCGATTCGCCCATTGTCCGCGCCCTGATCGAGGCCTCCCGGCAGGGCAAGCAGGTCACCGCGCTCGTCGAGCTGAAGGCCCGCTTCGACGAGGCGAACAACATCCAGTGGGCGCGCCAGCTGGAGGAGGCCGGCGTGCACGTGGTCTACGGCCTGGTCGGCCACAAGATCCACTGCAAACTCTGCCTGGTCGTGCGCCGCGAAGGCCGCCGACTCCGGCACTACGCGCACCTCGGCACCGGCAACTACAACCCCCGCACCGCCCGGCTCTACACCGACCTGAGCTGCTTTACCGGCCGCCCCGGCCTCACCGCCGACGTCGCCCGCCTCTTCAACGCCCTGACCGGCTTCGGCCGGTCGCCGCAGTTCCGGCACCTGCTCGCCGCCCCCTACAACCTGCACCGGCGCATCGGCGAACTCATCGATCGCGAGGCCCGCAACGCCGCCGCCGGCCGGCCCGCCCGCATCATCGCCAAGATGAATTCGCTCGTGGACAAGGCGACCATCGACCGGCTCTACGCCGCCTCGCAGGCCGGCGTTAAGATCGACCTGATCGTCCGCGGCATCTGCTGCCTCGTCCCCGGCGTTCCGGGGCTGAGCGAAAACATCCGCGTCCGCAGCCTTGTCGGCCGGTTCCTGGAGCATGCCCGCATCTTTTACTTTGAAAACCGCGGTGGCGCGCGGCCCCTGGTCCTCGCCGGCAGCGCGGATTGGATGCCGCGCAATTTCTTCCGTCGCGTGGAGGTGCTCTTTCCCATCGAATCGCCGGCCCTGCGCCGCCGGGTCATCCGCGACCTGCTGCCGGCGGAACTGCGGGACAACGAAAACGCCCGGGTGCTGCACCCCAACGGCGCCTATCTCCCCGTGCCTCGGCGCAAAGGTTCGGCCGGGTTTTCCGCCCAAGCCCATTTCATGGCCGCGGCCGCAACCCGGGCCAAGGCCGCCCGGCAGCCGGTGCCCGGCCGGCCGGACCGCAAATCCGGCCAGTCGCGCGCCTAGGCCGAACGGGCTAATTGCCGGCGAAGCCGGACTGCGCCCCGCCCGGGGCCCATCCTGCCGCACCATTATGGCTCGCATTCTGCTCCCTGCGGTTTCTCAATTTCCTCCGCCTTTCCCGGGCGTTTCCGACGCCCACCCGACCGGCCTTTCCCATGCGGGACTACTTTCTCCGTCGTTTCCTCCTCATTCCTCCCACCCTTCTCGGCATCACGCTGATCGTCTTTCTGATCACGCGGGTCGTGCCGGGCGGCCCGATCGAGCGGGCCATCATGGAAGCGCGCTCCATGGCCGACAGTGGCAGCAGCTCGTCGGCCGATGTCGGCCGGGGCGCGATCTCCGAGGAGCAGATGCAGGCCCTCAAGGAATACTACGGCTTCGACCAGCCCCCGCTCCGGGCCTACTTCACCTGGCTCGGCAAGGTGGTGCGCGGCGACCTCGGCATGAGCTACCGCTACGGCGAACCGGTCACACGCGTCATCCTTGAGCGCATGCCCGTCTCGCTGCTGTATGGCGCCGTCACGCTCGTGCTCGTCTACGCCGTCTGCGTGCCGCTCGGCATCCTGAAGGCCATCAAGCACCGCACGCTCACCGACAACCTCACCTCCATCATCGTCTTCGTCGGTTACGCCATCCCGGGCTACGCGCTCGGCGCCATTCTCGTCGTCTATCTCGCGGCCCGCTGGGGCTGGTTTCCCATGGGCGGCTTCCGCAGCATCGAATTCGAGGACCTGTCCTTCTTCGGCCAGATCGCCGACCTCGCCCGCCACGCCACCCTGCCGCTCATCTGCTACACGATCGGCAGCTTCGCCTTCGTCACGCTGCTGCTCAAGAACCAGCTCATGGACAACCTCGCGGCCGACTTTGTGCGCACCGCGGTGGCCAAGGGCGTTTCCTTCCGCCAGGCGGTCTTCCGCCACGCGCTGCGCAATTCGCTCATCCCGCTGGCGACCTACTTCGGGCAGAGCGTCACCGTGCTGGTCGGCGGCTCGTTCCTGATCGAGTTCATCTTCGACATCAACGGCATGGGCCTCCTCGGCTACACCTCGGTGGTGGACCGCGACTATCCGACCGTCATGGGCGTGCTCCTGCTCTCCTCCCTGCTCCTGCTCCTCGGCCACATCATCGCCGACGTGCTCGTCGCGCTCGTGGACCCGCGCATCCGCTTCAAGTAACCGCAACACCGCGATGGCCAGCCTGCTCAACCGCCTCGTCCGCGACCCGCTCACGCAGAAGAAGCTGCGGCGCTTCACCCACATCCGGCGCGGCTACTGGTCGTTTCTCATCCTGGTGTTTCTGGCGCTGCTCGCCTGTGCCGCCGAACTGCTTGTCAACAACCGCGCCCTGGTCGTGCGCTACGAGGGCGAATGGTTTTTCCCCACCTACGGCGCCATCCACACCGGCCGCGAATTCGGCCTCGATTACGACTACGAGGTGAAATACCGCGAGCTGCGGGAGCACTTCCGCGCCGAGGGCCGCGGCAACTGGGCGCTGCTCCCGCCCGTGCCTTACAGCGCCACCGAAAACTGCTATCCCGGCGAGATCTTCCGCCCCCGGCCGCCCGACTGGAAGAAGGGCCACTATCTCGGCACCGACCAGATCAACCGCGACATCCTCGCCCGCCTGCTCTACGGCTTCCGCAACGCCCTGCTGTTCGCCGCCTGCTTCATCGGCCTGACCTACCTCATCGGCATCACCCTCGGCTGCCTGATGGGCTATTTCGGCGGCTGGTTCGACCTGCTGGTGCAGCGCATCATCGAGATCTGGTCCAACATCCCCTTCCTGTTCGTCGTCATCATCGTCGCCTCCGTGATTCCCGCCGGCATCGGCATGAATCTCTGGATCCTGCTGGGCATCGTCGTGCTTTTCTCCTGGACCGGCATGACCTACTACATGCGCTCCGTGACCTACCGGGAAAAGGCGCGCGACTACGTGCACGCCGCCCAGGTGCTCGGGGCGGGCACGGGCCGCATCATCTTCCGGCACATCATGCCGAACATCCTCTCCACCATCGTCACGTTCATCCCGTTCACCGTGTCCGGCGCCATCACGGCCCTGACCGCGCTGGATTTCCTCGGCTTCGGCCTGCCGCCGCCCACGCCCAGCTGGGGCGAGCTGCTGCGCCAGGGCACTTCCAACCTCAACGCGCCCTGGATCGTTGCCTCCGCCTTCATCGCCCTCACCTTTGTGCTGACCCTCGTCACCTTTGTCGGCGAGGCCATCCGCGAGGCCTTCGATCCCAAAAAATTCACCACTTACCAATGAAACCGACGCATCCCCTCCTCCGCCTGCTCCCCCTGCTGGTAGCCGTCCTGCTCGCCGGCTGCGGCCGCAAGGAATCCTCCGCGCCCGCCCCCGCCGCCGACACGGCCGACGCCGGCCCCAGCGTGATGGAAGCCGACCTCGCCCGCACGCTCGCCGAGCAGGCGGATTTCTACCGCATCAAGACCGCGGCGGACCTGCCCGCCGGACTTGAGTGGCTCAACAGCGACCATCTCCCCGAGTTCGCCAACCCCAATGCGAAGCCGGGCGGCACCTTCCGCTACTACATCACCGACTTTCCCCGCACGACCCGCACCATCGGCCCCGACGCCACGGGCGGCATCCGCCGCTACCTGCTCGACTACAACGGGGTCGCCTACCTCCACCCGCATCCCAACCTGCCTGGCGAAGTGTATGCCGGCCTGGCCCAGTCCTGGGCCATGGTGCCGGAAGAAAAAACCGTTTACTTCCGCCTCAATCCCGCCGCCCGCTGGTCCGACGGCCGCCCCGTGACGACCGCCGACGTGGTCTTCTCGTTCTACTTCATGCGCAGCCCGCATCTGCGCGAGCCCTGGTATAACGATTTTTACACCAAGACCTACGAGGCGCTCACGATCTACGACGAGCACACGTTCGCCATCACGCTCGCGGAATGGAAACCCGATGCCCTCACCCGCGCCGGCAACCTCGTCCCCTACGCCCGCCACGCCATGCAGGAATTCGGCGCCGACTGGATCGAGAAATTCCAGTGGCGCGTCCTCCCCACCACCGGCGCCTACGAACTCCTCGAGCGCAACATCGAGCGCGGCCGGGCCGTCACCCTCACCAAGGTCAAGGACTGGTGGGCGCGCGACCTCCGCTTCTGGCGCGGCCGCTTCAACCCCGACCGCTACCGCCTCGACGTGATCCGCGATCCCGACAAGGCCTTCGAGGCCTTCGTGCGCGGCGACCTCGACATGTTCCCCGTCGGCCAGCCCAAGATCTGGTATGAGATGCTGCCCGACACCCACCCCGAGGTCGCCGGCGGCTTCATCAGCAAGACGAAGTTCTTCAACCGCACGCCCCGGCCCGACTGGGGACTCTGGATCAACGCGCACAAGCCCCTGCTGAACCAGACCGAGATCCGCCTCGGCCTGCAGCATGCCACCAACTTCGACCTCGTCTGCGCCCAGTATTTCCGCGGCGACGCCGTGCGCATGGAAACCCGCTCCGACGGCTACGGCTGGCGCATGCACCCCGACATCACCGCCCGGCGTTTCGATCCCCTGAAGGCCCGCGCGCACTTTGCCGCCGCCGGCTTCACCACCCAGGGTCCCGACGGCGTGCTCGTCAACGCCGCCGGCCAGCGGCTGGCCTTCACCATCACGACCTACCTGCAGACCCTGCGCGACCTGTTGCCCATCCTCCAGCAGGAGGCGCTCAAGGCCGGCGTGGACTTTCGCCTGGAAATCCTCGATTCGACCACCGGCTGGAAAAAGGTGCAGGAAAAGCAGCACGACATCGCCCTTGTGGCCCTCAGCCGCTCGGTCGAACTCTACCCGCGCTACTGGGAGATGTATCACGGCTCCAACGCCTATGAGGACGCCTACCTCGCTCCCGACGGCAGCTTCACCGACAAGTTCAGCAAGGGCACGCCCAACCCCAACCCCTCCCGGGTCCGCGTGCAGACGAACAACATGACGATGACCTTCGACCCCGAGCTCGACCGCCTCATCGAAGCCTACGACACCGCCCAGACCCTCGACGAGATCAAGACCTACGCCCGGGAAATCGAGCAGCGCATCCACGATGCGGCGACCTGGGTCAACGGCTGGGCCGTGCCTTTCCATCGCACCGGCTACTGGCGGCATGTGAAGTGGCCCGAGGGCTTCAACGTCATGCAGAGCCGCGACGCCGAGGAGTTCTTCCTGCACTGGATCGACGAGGATGAGCGTGCCGCCACCGCGGCCGCGCGCCGCGCGGGTCAGAAGTTCCCGCCGCTGCTCCTGACCTTCGACCAGTTCAAGGACTGATCCCGTGAGCCAACCCGCCGCATCCGCCTCCGGCGCCCCGGTGCTCGAAGTGCGTGACCTCGTCACGACCTTCGACACCGATGCCGGCCGCCTCACCGCCGTGGACGGCGTCAGCTTCACCGTGCACCGCGGGCGCACACTCGGCATCGTCGGCGAGTCCGGCTGCGGCAAGAGCGTCACCGCGCTTTCCATCATGCGCCTGCTGCCACAACCGATGGGGCGCATCCAAAGCGGCGAGATCCGGTTCGACGGCCGCAACCTCGTCACCCTGCCCCACGAGGAGATGCGCCGCATCCGCGGCGACCGCATCGGTATGATCTTCCAGGAGCCGATGACCGCGCTCAACCCCGTCCACACCATCGGCCGGCAGTTGAGCGAGGTCTTTCTGCTGCACCGCACCAAGGACAAGCGCGAGGCGCTCCGGCTTTCCGTCGAGATGCTGGCCAAGGTCGGCATCCCCTCGCCTGAGATCCGCGTCGGCGAATATCCGCACCAGCTCTCGGGCGGCATGCGCCAGCGCGTGGTCATCGCGATGGCCCTCGCCTGCCGGCCCGATGTCGTCATCGCCGACGAGCCCACCACCGCGCTCGATGTCACCATCCAGGCGCAGATCCTGGAGCTGATGCAGTCGCTGCAGCAGGAACTGGGCATGGCCATCGTGCTCATCACCCACGACCTCGGCGTCATCGCCGACATGTGCGACGATGTGGTGGTCATGTATGCCGGGCGGGTGGCCGAGGCCGGGCCGGTGGAGCGGATTTTCGCCGCCCCCTCGCATCCCTACACCCGCGGCCTGCTCAATTCCATTCCCCGCCTGACCACCCGGCGAAAGAGCCGGCTCAACATCATCGAGGGCATGGTCCCGAGTCTGGCCGAGATGCCCGCCGGCTGCCGTTTCCAAAACCGCTGCCCGTGGCAAACCGCGGTCTGCGCCACCCAGCCGCCGCTTTCCGCCGTCATTCCCGGGCACACCGTGGCCTGTCACCGCACGGCCGAACTGCCGCCGGCTGCGATCGGTGCGGCTTCCGCACCGGCCACCGGGCCCGCACCCGTCCCCGCGACGACGGCTCCGGCGACACCGCTGTTGGAAGTGCGGGACCTCAGCATGCATTTCCCTGTCAAGGAGGGCCTGTTCCAGCGCGCCAAGCATGCCTGCCGCGCGGTGGATGGCATCAACCTCACCGTGCATCCCGGCGAAACCATCGGACTGGTCGGTGAATCCGGCTGCGGCAAATCCACCCTCGGCAAGTGCATCGTCCGGCTCAACCACCCCACCGCCGGCCGGCTCGTCTTCGAGGGCACGGATCTGGCGCCTCTCTCCGCGCGCGCTCTCAAGCCGCACCGCCGGCAGTTGCAGATGATCTTCCAGGATCCCGTCGAGTCGCTCAACGCCCGCCACACCGTGGGGGACATCATCGCCGAGCCGCTCGTCATCCACAACCTCGGCGATGCCGCCTGGCGCCAGACCCGCGTGCTCGCCCTGCTCGCCAAGGTCGGGCTGCCTGCCAACGCCGCCGACCGCTATCCCTTCGAGTTTTCCGGCGGCCAGCGCCAGCGCATCGGCATCGCCCGCGCCATCGCCCTCGAGCCCAAACTCATCGTGTGCGACGAGCCCGTGAGTGCGCTCGACGTTTCGATCCAGAGCCAGGTGCTGAACCTCCTCCTCGATCTGCAGCGCGAAATGGGCCTCAGCTACCTCTTCATCGCCCACAACCTCGCCGTCGTGAAGCACGTCTCCGACCGCATCGCCATCATGTATCTCGGGCGCATCGTGGAGATTGCCGGCGCCGACGCCATCTACCGCGAGCCGCGGCATCCCTACACCCGCGCCCTCATCTCGGCCATCCCGCAGCCCGATCCGACCCACCGGCAGGAACGCATCGTGCTCAAGGGCGACGTGCCTTCGCCCATTCATCCGCCCACGGGCTGCACCTTCCACACCCGCTGTCCGCACGCCACCGACCGTTGCAAAGCCGAGGCGCCGGCCCTGCGCCCCGCCGGCACCGGCGACCATCAGGTGTCGTGCCATTACGATTTGTAAACCGGGGCCGGCCAGGCCGGCCGCCGGGGCAAAAAATGGCGGAGAGGATAGGATTCGAACCTACGGTGCCCTTGCGGACACTCCTGATTTCGAGTCAGGTGCGATAGACCACTCTGCCACCTCTCCGTGACCGGGACGCGAAAACGTAGGGCTCCCGGTTGAAAACGGAAGCCGAAATTTCCCACCAGAACTACAGCCGTTTCGCCCAGCAGCGCACCAAGCCTACGTCCTGAAAACCGGCCGCGGCGTGCAGGCCCGCGCTCGGCACATTGTCCGGCAGGGTGTCGGAAGCGATCTCGGTGCAGCCGCGCGCCCGGGCCCAGGCATCCGCCTGCGCCAGCAGTTGGCGACCCACCCCGCTGCGGCGGTGGTGCGGCACCACATAAATGCCTTCCACATAGGCGGGGTTGGGCTGCTCGCAACCTTCCGCACAAGCCCGGATCGACATCTCGAGCAGCCCGACCGCCTCGCCCGTCGCAGTCCGGGCCAGCCAGACGGCCAATGGCTCCGCCGCGCGTCGCGCGAAAAAATCCGCCACCTCCGCCCGGTGGCCATCCCCGGCGGTCTCGGGCCAGAGCGCCCGCCGCAGCGTCAGCCAATCGGCGGTGTCCGCCTCGCTCACGGCCTGGATGGTCAGGGTCATGTGTTTCCGTCCTCCCCCGCCACCTGCGGGGGCCGGTTGGCCGGCAGGTGGTGTGGCAGGAAATAGTAATAACACATCAGCCACCAGCTGCGCGAAGAGCGGTAGAACAGGACCGGCACCCCCAGCGCCCCCGCGCCCGCCAGCACGGCGGCCGCCGTGCCGCCGAGCAGACCGGCCCGCCAGAGCAGCAACACCGGCAACAGAAACCCGACCACCGTCACCCCGTAGTTGAGCGAGAGTGAACCGAGGAAAAAACCCTCGTCACGCTCCAGCTTCAGCCCGCAGGCCTGGCATTGCCGGTCGAGCTCGAACAGCGTGCCCGGCTTGAACAGCGTGCGCCCGCCGCAGTTGGGACAGCGGTTGGCCAGACCCCGGCCGATGATTTGCACCCGCGATACTTTCATAGGGGCCACCCTAAACCCTCAAGCCGTCCGGTGGAAGCCTGCGCTGCAGTCTGCAACCGCATTCATGGCCCGCATCAGGCCCGCTGGTGCATGGAAAAGGCGCCCCGTTGCCGGGGCGCCTTGGAAAACAGCAGACCGGCGGACGCCTGTCAGGCGCCGAGCTGGAAGCGCACGAAACGGCGGATCTGGATGTTCTCGCCGATCTTCGCGATCTTTTCGGTCAGGATGTCCTTGATGGTCTTCTCGGGCAGCTTCACGAACGGCTGGTCGAGCAGGCACACCGTCGAGTAATACTTCTCAAGCTTGCCCTCGACGATCTTTTGCACGGCCGCGGGCGGCTTGCCCTGCACCTGGGCGGCGGCGATCTCGCGCTCCTTGGCGAGGTCGGCTTCCGGCACCTGGTCGCGGGAAACCACGGCCGGATTCGCGGCGGCGATCTGGAGGCAAAGATCCTTCACGAAGGCCTTGAAGTCATCGTTGCGGGCGACGAAGTCGGTCTCGCAGTTGACCTCGATGAGAACGCCGACCTTGCCGCCGACGTGGATGTAGCTCTCGACGAGCCCTTCCTTCGTGGCGCGGTCCGCCTTCTTGGCCGCGGAGGCGGCACCCTTCTTGCGCAGAATGGTGACAGCCTCCTCGATGTTGCCGTTGGCCTCGGTGAGGGCCTTTTTGCAGTCCAGCAACCCGGCACCGGTGGCGGTGCGCAGGTCGTTGACCATTTGAGCGGTGATGGTGGTGCTCATGAAGTTTTCTCGGGATGCGGGGATTACTCGGCCTTGACCGGGGCCTTCTTGGCGCGGGCGGGCTTCTTCTTGGCCGCAACGACCTCCTCGGTCTCGGCCTCCTCGTCCACCACGACATCGTCGGGCAGCTGGACCTTGGAGATGTCCACCTCGCCGATGTTGGCGGCGGCCGCGGCGGCGGCGGTGACCGCCTTCAGGTCGGCGGCGCCGCGGGCGGCGCGGCGCGTGTCACGCTGCGCGAGACCGGCCTGCACGGCGGCGAGCACGGTCTCGACGAGGATGCGGATGGACTTCACGGCGTCGTCGTTGCCGGGAATCGGGTGCGAGAGCGTGCCCGGGTCGGAATTCGTGTCGCAGATGCCGACGCAGGGGATGCCGCAACGGCCGGCCTCGGCCACGGCGATCTTCTCGTGGTTGACGTCCACGACGAACATCGCGCTGGGCATGCCGCCCATGTCCACGATGCCGCTGAAATTGCGCTGCATGCGCGTCATCTCGCGCTTGATGGCGGCGGCCTCCTTGGAGGGCAGCTTGTCCATCTCGCCGTTGGTCTCCATCGCCTGGTATTTTTTGAACTTGGCGATGGATTTCTTGACGGTCTCGTAGTTGGTCAGCGTGCCGCCGAGCCAGCGGTCCACGCAGAAAGGCATGTTGGTCGCGGTCGCGGCCTCGCGGACGATTTCCTTGGCCTGTTTCTTGGTGCCCACGAAGAGCACGTTGCCGCCGCCGGCGACGACGTCCTCGATGAACGCCGTGGCCTTCTGGAGGGCTTCGTGCGTCTTGCCGAGGTCGATGATGGAGATGCCCTGCCGGTGGTCGAAGACAAAGCCCTTCGAGCGGGGATTCCAACGTTTGGTCTGGTGCCCGAAATGCACGCCGGCATCGAGCAGGTCCTTGGGAGTTACGTTCATGTTGATCTATGTATCGTGACGAGACACAGGCCGGCCGATGGGCCGCCTTGCGATCGTTTGGATGGTTTTAGGTTGTGGGTTTGACTGACAGAGCGGTCGAAAACAGAGAGCGGTCCGGGCACTGGCAAGCGTGAATTCCAAAATCGCCCAAAAATGCGTTGACAGGCCAAAACCCGGGAAGCACGTTCCGCCTCCCGCCTGTTGCAGGGTGGAGCAGCCCGGTAGCTCGTCAGGCTCATAACCTGAAGGTCGTTGGTTCAAATCCAACCCCTGCACCCAATTTAACCCCTCGCAGACAACGATTTGCGAGGGGTTCTTTTTGCCTGGCGACCTCGGGCCGCGGGCCGCCTTCCGCAAAGAGGCCTCAGGTGCCGGACTCAAACGGGAAGATTCCTCGGTTGTTGCCGACACGGTGCGGGACAGGATGCTGGACGCACACCCATGCTGCCCGCCCCAGGCATCCCGCCCCTGCTCCGTTTCACCCTGCTCCTGCTGCTGCTTTTGGCCCGGCCGCTGCCGGCGGCCGATCCCTGGCAGGCGGCGCTCAACCTGGACTACAACACCGCCGCGACGGAATTCGAACGCCGGCTGGCCGACGATCCGGACAACCTGCGGCTGACCAACGCCCGGGCCTCCAGCCTCCTCGTGCAGCAGCCGCGCACCGCGGCCAACCTGGAGACAGCCCGCGGTCTGCTTGAGTCCGTCCTCGCCCGTGCGACCGCCGGCGAACGCGAACAGCGGGCCCTCGCCCTTTATCTGCTCGCACGGCTCGATCACGAGCATGTGGCCCCGCCCCGGCTGGAGGCCGCCCGCAGCCGCTATGAACAGCTCCGGCGTGAACACTCCGGCCACCCGCTCGCCGACCAGGCCGCGGTGCACCTCGCGTTGCTGCTGATCTTCCAATTGCCCGGCGGCACGCCCGAGCAGGCCGTCGCCGCAGTCACCGCACTGCTCGCGGAATGCACGAGCCCGGCCGCCCGGCGTGAATTGCATCATCTGCTCGCGCACATCCATTGGCGGGTTCTCCGGGATGCGGCCGCCGCGTTGCCCCACTACCTCGCGGGCCGCGCGATCGGTTTTGAAACCCCCTACCGCAACAGCGAACTCGACCTGACCATCGCCGGTCTCGCCGCCGGGCTGGGCCGGCACGAACTCGCCTCCCGGCACTACCTTGCCTTTGTCGAGGCCAATCCCCGCGATGCCCGCGCGCCGACGGCCCGGCGCCTCGCCGCCCGGCCATGAAGTTCTCCGGTCTGCGCCGTCATCTGGCCCTCGGAATGCTCGCGTTGATTTTCGGCGCGGCAACCTGGCATGTGTATTCGCATCGCCGTGCGCCCGCGGGCGCCGAAACCGTGGAACTCTACCTCGGCCACTGGCTGCTGCACACCGGCATGCGCGAAGCCTTCGACGCCGCCATCGCCGGTTACCGGGAGCTGCATCCGCATGTCATCATCCGCCAGATACCGGTGCCGGTGCGTTCCTACGAGGCGTGGGCGCGCACGCAGCTCATCGGCGGCACGGCACCCGACATCACCGGCATGCTGCGCCTAAACGAAGAGCTGATCAGCCGCCACTACCTGCCGCTCACGCCGCACCTCGACCGGCCCAACCCCTACAACCGGGGCACCGCGCTCGAGGGCGTCCCGTGGCGCGACACGTTCGTGGACGGCCTCACCGCCATGCGCAACCTCACGCCGACCGCGGGCGAGGTCTGCGGCATCAGCCTGCAGGTGAACACCCAGCGGCTCTACTACAACCGCGAGCTGCTGCGGGAAGTCACCGGCCGCGACGTCCCGCCGGCGGACTTCGCCGGGCTGCTGGCCTTCGGCCGCGAAGTCGCGGCTTACAACCGGCGGACCGGCGCCAACCTCGTGCCCATCGCCGGCTGCGGGCCCTACGCGCAGTTCATGTTCGACCTGTTGCTGCCTTCGCAGACCCAGCGGCTGACCCTGGAGGCCAGCCCCAACCGCAACCTGCGCATCCTGCCGGTGGAACTGGCCGGCCTCATCCTGGGTGGCGAAATCGATTACGACACCCCGGCCCTGCGCCGCAGCCTGGAACTGCTCCACGACATGGCCGGCCTGCTCACCCCGGGCTACCGGCAGCTGCAGCGCGAGGATGCCATCTTCACCTATCTCCAGCAAAATTCCGTGATGCTCTATGCCGGCAGCTGGGACTACGCCGTGCTCCGGCGCGACGGAATCTTCACGACGGGCATCCTGCCGATGCCGATGCCTGCGCCGGACGATCCGGTTTACGGAGCGCTGACCCTTGGTCCCGTCTCCGAGGCCGCGGGCAACCCGGAGGCGATGCTGGGCGTGCTGCGTTCCAGCCGGCATCCGGAAGTCGCGCTGGATTTTCTCCACTATCTCAGCAGCCAGCCGGTTGCGGCGGAATTTTCCCGGATCAGCCACCGGGTTTCCTCGGTGATCGGCACGCCGCTGCCGCCTGCCGGAGACCGGCTCGCGCCGCGGCTTGAAGGCGAACTGCCCGGCTTCACGCCGGACTTCCGGTGGTTCGCCGCGGGCAGCAGCTCCAATTTTTTCCAACGTCACCTGCACGGCGCGCTCGGGCCGCGCGGCGATGTGGCCGCCTTTGCCGCGCAGCTCAACGCCGAGATGCCCCGCCACCTCCGGCAGGACCTCGCCTGGCACCTCCAGCAGATCCGGCGCGACGTCCAACGGCTCGACGGCTTGGTGGCCTTTCACCTCACGCTGCCGGATGACGATCCCCGCCGCTCCGCTTGGACGCGCCACGCCGAAACCCAGCATGTCCGGCAGCTGGAAAACCTGCACTACCGGCCGCTGACCGAACCGTGAGCCGGCCCGCGGGCCGGCAGGCTTCGTTTGCGGAAAACTTGGTTCTGCTTGCCGCGAAGCGCGGCGGCTTGAATCTTGCTTCGTCGCGCCCATGCCCTCGATCCCCGCCCTTTCCCCCGCCGTCGCCCTCAGCCTCGCGCTGCAGGAGCTGGGCCAGGCCGACCAACGGCGGGCTTACGCCGCGGGCGCCACCATCTTTGCCACGGGCGATCCGGGCGACGGCCTGTATGTGATCGAATCCGGCGAGGTGCAGATTCTCGCCGCCATCGGGACCAACGAGTCCCGTCCGCTGGCCACCCTGGGGCCGGGCGATTTTCTCGGCGAAATGGCCGTGCTCGATTCCGCGCCGCGTTCCGCCGGCGCCCGGGCCGCCAAGGACACCGTCGCGCTCTATGTCAGCCGGGAGGATTTTCTGCAGCTGCTTGACCGCCGGCCGACGCTGGCGCTCGACCTCATCCGCGAATTCAGCCGCCGCATGCGCGCGCTCAACCAGAAATACATCGATGAAATCGTGCAGGCGGAAGTGCTCGCCACCGTCGGTCGCTTCGCCGGCACCATCGTGCACGATTTCAAGACCCCGCTCAGCACCATCGGCCTTTATGCCGAGCTGGCCGCCAAGGAGAAAGCCACCCCGGCCACCCGCGCCGAAGCCGCCGAGGGCATCGCCCGGCAGATCACCCGGCTGACCGGCATGCTGAACGAGATCATCGACGTCACCCGGCCGTCCGGCCGTCCGACCGAGCTCACCACCGAAGATTTTGCCGCCTTTGCCACGCCGCTGCTGGAGGACCTCCGCGCCCTGGCCGAGAAGGCCGACAGCACCCTGGTCACCGACCAGCCGCCCGCGGTATCCGTCCGCCTCAACGCCCCGCGGCTCGCCCGCCTGTTTTTCAACCTCGTCGGCAACGCCACCGAAGCCATGCCGAAGGGCGGGACAATCACGCTGCGGTTCGCCGTGAAGGGCGGCGAACTGCTCACCGAGGTCCGCGACCACGGCCCGGGCATCGCCCCCGAGATCATGGAGCGCCTCTTCCAGCCTTTCGCCACCCACGGAAAATCCAAGGGCACCGGCCTGGGCCTGGCCATCTGTCGGCGCATTGCCGAGGACCATGGCGGACAAATCCGGGCCCGCAACGAGCCCGCCGGCGGCGCCACCTTCAGCTTCACGCTGCCGCTCGCCTGAAGCTGCGGAAATTTTTGGCGAACCGCCGGTCCAATGAGCGGTCTGTGGGCCGCGCAACCCTGTCCTTGTTACCATGAAAAACACTCCTTTGATTGTCATCGTCTCCGCTCTCCTCTTTGCCTCCGGCTGCAGCCAGTCGGACCGCGAAGAAACTAAACAGGACGCCAAAGCCATCATGCGCGACGTGAAGACTGCCGCGACCGAAACGTGGGCCGATTTCAAGGATTACTCCTATGAGAAGCGCGCGGATCTCGCCGCCAGCCTCGACGCCATGGCGAAAAAAATCGATGCCGATATCAGTGAGCTGCAGGCCGACGCGGCGGACGCCAAGGCCTCCGCCAGCCGCAGCACGGCCTGGCAGAAACTGCGCGATGCCCGGGCCGATTTCGGCGCGAAAACGGAAGCGCTCGGCCGCGCCACCGCCGACACCTGGGCCAGCGCCCAAGCCGAGGCCAAGGCTGCGTGGAAAAATCTCCAGGCCGCTTACGCCGAGGCCAAGGCCGACGCCAGCTAGGCAGGCCCGCCAAACCGCGCCCACGTCGCGCCCTGTCGGGATACGTTGCAAGGCCGGGATGCATGCATCCCGGCCTTGCTATTCAGGGCTGCTGCCAGCCGCCGAACAGATCGTCCCAGCAATATGCGATGGCGGAGTGCTCATTTTCCGGGATCACCGGCGCAAACGGCAGCGTCTCCGCCGCCGCCAAATCCGCGACCAAGGCGGCGACCGCGTTCAGCAACGCCGCCATCAGCTTCGGGTCCACGCGGCTCAGGTCGTCATCGGGCCGGTGATGGAAGAATCGGCCGCCGGCGCAATTGGGCCGCATCAGCGTGAGCCCGGGCACCCCCGCCGCCGTGAACGGGAAGTGATCCGCATACGGCAGCACGCCCGGCTCGCGCCGGTAATACTGGCCCTCGCGCGCAAAATACGCCGGCAACAATCCGTCCAGCTCGCGCGGCGCGCTGCCCGACAGGGTATTCCACCCGAGCAGGGAACCGAAGCTGTCGAGGTTGAACATGAACCGGCCGGTTCGCTGCAGCTCCGCCCGGTGCCGGCGCACATAGGCGGCGCTGCCCACCGAAAGTTGCTCTTCCGCACCGAACGAGACCAGCCGGATCGTGCGCCGCCGCGGCAGCGGCGCGAGCACCCGGGCCAGCTCGATCAACCCGGCCGTCGCCGAACCGTTGTCATCCGCCCCCACCGAATCCGCCTGCGTGTCGTGATGACCGCCGAGATAGAGCACCCCCGTGGTCGGGTCGGAGCCCGGCAATTCGGCGATGACGTTTGCCGACTCGGCCGGCCGCGGTCCGCCCACGACGCGGAAGCGCGCCTTGGTCGCACCGCGTTCGCGCCAGCGCCAGGCATCAAGATAGGCGACATTGAGCGACGGCACTGCACCGCACGCCGCCACGTAGGCGGGAAAAATCGCATCGGCCAGAGGCGTCGCTCCGGGGTAGCGCACGTCGACCATCAACAGGCCCGCCGGTTGCGCCGCGATCAGCCGGCCGTAATTTCCCCGCGACTCAATGTGGCAGCCGAGGTGCAGCACAATTCGGCCGCGCAGTTGCGCCCCGAGATCGGGCTGTTGGTGGCCGGTCGCGCCTTCGAAGAAAACCAGCGGTGCCTCCACCCACCCGCCCTCGGTGCCGGGCGTGTTGGCAAAGAGCGAACAACCCGCGTCGTGCCACGCACCGTCATGCCACACCTGCAATTGCTGCTCCCGCACATCGCGACGGTTCACGGGAAATGTCTCGCGCGTCACCGCTGCGCCCGCCGCGTTCATTTCACGCTCCAGATACTCGGCCGCCGCCGCCTCGCCCGGACTGCCCGCCAGCCGCACGCCGATCCCTGCGGTCAGGTGCTGCAGATGACGCATCAGGTTTTCCGGCAGGATCGGGTCCATGCGGGCGTCATAACGCCCGGCCTCATCGGCATGACAAGCACACAGTGCGCTGTCTTGTTCATTCAAACCTCAATCATCTTGGCACCGGACCACTACGCTTCATCCTGCGCGCTTCGCATGCCCAGCCCCGCCGCCGACTACCCCATCCGCCCCGTGCCCTTCACCGCCGTGCGCATCACCGGCGGATTCTGGCAAAAGCGCCAGGCCGTGAATCTCGCGACCACCGTCCCCTACGCCATCCGGCAATGCGAGGACACCGGCCGCTTGCGCAATTTCGACCTCGCCGCCGAAACGCTCCGCCGCCGTGCCGCGGGCGAGACCACCTTCCAAAACAAGCCCGTCACGATTTATCCCTTCGACGACTCCGACGTCTACAAGGTCATGGAGGGCATCGCCTACGCCCTGCACGTGCGGCCCGATCCCGTGCTCGAGGCGCGGCTCGACGGCTGGATCGCCCGCGTGGTCGCCGCCCAGGAGCCCGACGGCTACCTCTACACCTTCCGCACGATGCATCCCGACTCGCCGGTGCACGAGTGGATTGATGAAAAACGCTGGCTCAAGGACGCCGACCTCAGCCACGAGATCTACAACCTCGGCCACCTCTACGAAGCCGGCGTCGCGCACTTCGAGGCCACGGGCAAACGCACGCTGCTCGATGCCTGCCTCAGGAGCGCCGAACTGCTCTGGCGCGACTTCGGCGACCGCCGGCTCCGTGTCGCCCCCGGCCACCAAGTCATCGAGATGGGTCTCGCCAAGCTCCACCGCGTGACCGGCGACGCGCGCTGGATCGAGCTCGCCAAAATCTTCCTCGCCGCCCGCGGCCCCGGCGGCAAGGCCTACAGCCAGCAGCACCTGCCCGTCACGCAGCAGACCGAGGCCGTCGGCCACGCCGTGCGCGCCAACTACATGTATGCCGGCATGGCCGATGTCGCCGCGCTCACCGGCAATGCGGACTACGTGGCCGCCATCCGGAAAATCTGGGACAACGTCGCGGAGAAAAAACTCTCCCTCACCGGCGGCGTCGGCCCGCTCCAGCACGGCGAGGCCTACGGCGCGGACTACGAACTGCCCAACGCGTGCTACAACGAGACCTGCGCCGCCATCGCGCTCATGATGTGGAACCAGCGCATGTTCCTCTTTACCGGCGAAGCCCGCTACCACGACGTGCTGGAGCGCACCGCCCACAACGGCTTCATCAGCGGCGTCTCGCTCTCCGGCGACCGCTTCTTCTACCCCAATCCCCTCGCCTACGACGGCGTGGCCAAAAACAACCACGACCACGCCGGCCGTGCCCCGTGGTTCGGCTGCGCCTGCTGTCCGCCCAATCTCATGCGCACCCTGGCGGCGCTGACCGGCTGGTTTTACGCCGTGCGTGACAATTCGATCTACGTGAATTTCTACGCACCAAACGAAGGCGAGGCCAACGTCGCCGGCGTCGAGGTGCGTCTCACGCAGGCCACCGACTATCCGTGGTCCGGCACCATCCGGCTCACCGTCACACCCGAAAAGCCCGCCGCCTTTACCGTGCGCCTGCGCATTCCCGGCTGGGCGCAGGGCCGGCCCGTGCCCTCCGATCTCTACACCTACGCCGATGCCGCGCACCCCGCCTGGTCCCTGCGGGTCGCCGGCGAACCGGTCGCGGCCGCTCTCGAAAACGGCTACGCCGTGCTCACGCGCACCTGGCAACCCGGCGATGTCGTGGAACTTGAACTCCCGATGCCCGTGCATAAGGTGCGCGGACATCCGCGGATCGAGGCCGTGCGCCGCCGCCTCGCGTTCGAACGCGGCCCCGTCGTTTACGCCTTCGAAGATGCGGCCGGCCAAACCAACCCCGAGGCAATCACCGTGTCGTGCGCCACCCGCGCCGGAGCGCACGCGCAGCCCGGCCTCCTCGGCGACGTGGTTACCCTCGTGCTTGAGGACGTCGCTGCGCCCAAACCCGTCGCCCTGATTCCCTACTGCACCTGGAACAACCGCGGCCTCGCGCCCATGGCGGTGTGGCTGCCGGAGACCGTGGACTGAAGCGCCCGGCGCCCGCCGGTGGCCGCCGCAATGCCGCGCTTTTTGTAACTTTTGCCGGCACCCGGGGTTGTCCCATGCGCCACCCATTCCGGCTGGCGCCCGAATTGACCCACCATGTCCCGTCCCATCGTCCGTCGTCCGCTCCCGCAACCCGGCGGCCACGTCTTCATCACCGACGGCGGCCTTGAAACCACGCTTGTGTTTCACGAGCGCATCGAGCTGCCCCAGTTCAATGCCAGCACGCTCCTGCGCACCGCCACCGGCCAGGCCACCCTGCTCGCCTACTACCGACGCTATGCGGACATCGCCCGCCAAAACCAATGCGGCCTCATTCTCGAGACCCCCACCTGGCGCGGCAGCCCCGACTGGCTGGCCAAGCTGGGCATCAGCCGCGTGGAGTTTGCCGAGATCAACCGCATCGGCATCGCGCTCATGAACCAGTTGCGCGCCGAATACGACCTCGTCATCCCCCAAATCCTCGTCGGCGGTTGTGTCGGCCCCCGCGGCGACGGCTACTGGCCCGATCAGGGCGTGACCGTGGACGCAGCCGAGGCCTATCACCGCGAACAGATCGCCCTCTATGCCGACGCGGAAGTGGACTTCGTTTCGGCGATGACGCTCAACACCATGGCCGAGGCCATCGGCATCGTGCGTGCCGCCCAAGCCCACGGCATCGGCGTCACGCTTTCGTTTACCGTGGAGACCGACGGCCGGCTGCCGACCGGCCACACGTTGCAGGAAGCCATCGAGACGGTGGATGCGGCCACCGGCGGTCCCGCTTACTACATGATCAACTGCGCCCATCCCGCCCATTTCGAGCCCGTGCTGCGCCGGGGCGGTGCGTGGACCCAGCGCATTCTCGCCCTGCGCGCCAACGCTTCGCGCCAAAGCCATGCGGAACTGGACGAAGCCGTCACCCTCGACGCCGGCGATCCCGTCGAGCTGGCGCAAAGCTACGCGGAGTTGAAGAAACTCATGCCGCAGCTCACGGTGTTCGGCGGCTGCTGCGGGACCGACCACCGCCACATCGGCAGCATTTGTGCCGCGGTCACGGCACCGAAGCCCAAGTCCCGGGCCGTCGCCTGAGCGGGCTCCGCGTCCGGCTCAATCCACCCGCGGCCGTTTTTCCGCAAGTTGCGCCAGCAACTCCGGAAAGGCGGTGCGCGCCGGGGAGCCGGCGAGAAATTCCGCGGCGCGTTCCTTGCGGCCGCGGGCGCACAAGCTGGCAAACACATGCAGCTCGAACTGGTCGCGCAGCTCGTTGTGCGCCCGCTCCAACCCCAGCCGCCGCCACAGATGCAGCAGCGCCTCAATCGTGGAGAATTGCCCGGGCCCCTGCTGCGTCCGCAGCCAATAACGGCTCTCGCCTGTCATCGGCAGGCTCACGCAGCGGCCCCACGCGCCGACGGCGCG
>JAHCLN010000050.1 GCA_026125215.1 Opitutaceae bacterium | reverse complement strand
GGGGCGGCTTTCGAGAGATCACTGGTGTCCGCCTTCGGGGCGGCATCCTTGAGGGTGAGATCGAGGTCGTCCACGAGGAAGCGGACGTCGCGGTAGGTCAGCGAGAGTTTGAACGTATCCGCGAGCTTCTTCTGGATGGCGGAGAGATTGTCACCGGCGGCGACCCAGCCGGCGACGGCCTGCTTTTGTTCGGGAGTGAGGGACATGGGAATTTTCGATTTGGGATTTAGGATTTTCGATTTCAAACCGGCGCTGGCAAGCGTGGTGCGGCGCGATGCGAGGTTCCGGAGACCGGAATCGAAATTCGAGAATCGGAAATCGAAAATTACCTGGTCAGCTGGGCCTTGAGGAATTCCACGCTGCTGCGCGTGGTGGCGTCCTGCTCCATGAGGTTGTCCACCTGCTTGCAGGCGTGGATGACGGTGCCGTGGTCGCGGCCGCCGAAGGCGTCGCCGATTTCCTGCAGGGAGTGTTTGGTGAGAACGCGGGCAAGATACATCGCGATCTGCCGCGGAATGGCGATGTTGTTGGGCCGGCGCTTGCTCGTCATGTCGCTGTGGCGGATCTGGTAGTGGTCGGCCACGCGCTTCTGGATGGCCTCCATCGTGAGCATGTTCTGCGCCTGCTCCATGAGGACGTCCTGCAGCAGCATCTCGGTGGTGGCGAGGTCGAGGGTCTTGCCGGTGAGGGCGGAGTAGCTGGCGACCTTGATCAGGGCGCCCTCAAGGCGGCGGATGTTCTTGGAGATGTTCTGCGCGATGAAGGTGACGACGGCCTCGGGCAGATCGGCCTTCAGGGAGGCGGCCTTGCTGCGGAGGATGGCGACGCGGGTCTCGTAGTCGGGCGCCTGGATGTCGGCGGGGAGGCCCCATTCGAAGCGGGAGACGAGGCGGGACTCGAGCTTCTGGATCTCGCTGGCGCGGCGGTCGCTGGAGAGGACGATCTGTTTGCCCGATTCGAACAGGTCGTTGAAGGTGTGGAAGAACTCCTCCTGAATGCGTTCCTTGCCGGCAAGGAATTGCACGTCGTCGATCAGCAGCACATCCACGTGGCGGTAGCGCTGGCGGAACTTGGTGAGGCTGTTCTCCTGCAGCGCCTGGATAAACTCGTTGGTGAACTTTTCCGTGGAGAGGTAGGCAACGCGGGCGTCGGGGTTCTGGCGGATGATGGCGTGCCCGATGGCGTGCATCAGGTGGGTCTTGCCGAGGCCGGTCTCGCCGTAGAGGAAGAGGGGATTGTAGGCCTGCGCAGGGGCTTGGGCGACGGCGAGGGCGGCGGCATGCGCCATCTGGTTGTTGGCGCCGACGACGAAGGTCTCGAACGTGTTACGGGCGTTCAACGAACCGGCCACGGCGCCGCGATCGTCGTAACGCGGGGCGCGTTTGGCCGGCAGACGGGAACGCGCGGGGGCCGGTGACTCGGGTGCGGGATGGGCGGGGGCGGCGGAAGTGGCCTTGGGCGCGGCGGTTTCGGCCTTCCGGAGAGTGACATTGACCATGCGGCCGGCGGTCAGGCGCAGCCGTTGGGTGATGAGATCCAAGTAGTTGTCGTGAATCCAGATGGATGCGAAATCGTTGGGCACACCCAGCGTGATGCTGTCCTCCGTGGTTTCGAGACACACCAAGGGCTCGAACCACATCTGGAAAACATCCTCGGGAAACAGCGACTTGAAGTCACATTTGACGGTTTCCCAAAGACTGGGGGACAGGGACAAAGAGGGCATGGGCTGACAGAAAAGCGTTTTTATTCACATTGGGTCCCGCCCGGGGCTGACGACACGCTTGAGGGACCGGTTCTTCGCTTACTGGCAGCAACAAAATTTGGGTCGGGTCATCGCGGATAAGGGGGAGGGGATAAGCGGAATGTAAGACATTGATGACCAGCGGATACTGGGTATGTTTGCACCGAGGCGTAAAACGGGGTCGCTTTTGGCGTGGGAAAGAACCGGCGGGAGCTGAAGAGCACTGACCGAGAGCGGAGTAACTGTGAACCCAAAAATCATTTCAAGGCGAACTTTCTGACAAGTTGTTCACACCCGGGCTGAGCATAACTTTTTCCGCTTTTTGGTTGCCAGAAACCGGGCCGGTGCGATGCCGCGGGACGGGGTCCTGTAGTGTGACAATTAATACACGAAACCGGGTGTTTTCCCGCAGGTAACGGCCAGGTTACAACGGGGTGACGGCGTGGTTTTTTGGATACAGTCGGTCGCGCCGCGACGGTTCAAACAGGGTCCGTCCACTTGCCGTGTTCGCGGATCAGGGCGATGAGCCGGGCGTCGGCCTCGGCCTGCGGGATGTTGTATTGGACACAGTTTTTCCCGACGTAGAGGTTGATCTTGCCCGGGGCGCCGCCGACGTAGCCGAAATCGGCGTCGGCCATCTCGCCGGGACCGTTCACGATGCAGCCCATGATGGCGATTTTCACGCCCTTGAGGTGCCCGGTCTGTGCGCGGATGCGCTGCGTGGTGGTCTGCAGGTCGAAAAGCGTGCGGCCGCAGCTCGGACAGGCGACGAACTCGGTCTTGGAAATGCGTGCACCGGCGCCTTGGAGGACGTTGTAAGCGAGCTTGGTGGCCCGAACGGGGTCGGACTCGGTTTCGATGGACACGAAGTCGCCGATACCGTCGCAGAGGAGGCTGCCCGAGAGGAAGGAGGACTCCAGCAGCTTGGAGAGGAAATCCGGTCCGGGCCGCACGGCGGTGGCGGCGGTATTGCGGATCCAAATGGGTGCGCGCGAGCCGATGCGGCGCAGGGCCTCGGCGAGCTGCCGGTAGCCGCCGACGGCATGGCCGGCGGCCCCCATGCCGGAGAGCGTGAAAACGAAGGGAGTGTCGCCCAGCTGGTGCAGCGTGTCGGCCAACGCCGGAAAGTCGGCCGGGTCGATCTCGGCGGCGAGGGTCAGCCGGCATTCGCGGGCAAATTGGGCGAAGGCGGTGAGAGCGACGGACTCGGCCGGAGAAAAACCGCGCAGCAGCACGGTGCCGGCAGGGAGGTCGGCGGCGTGGGCTTTGAGGTCGGCGACCGTCAGTGTGGAGGCCAGTTCGAGCACCAGGAACGACGGACCGGCGGGCTTGAGCGCGGTGAGATCGGCGGTGCCGGTGATCGGGACGAGCAGGCCCTCGGCAGGCGTGTCCTTGAGCAGTTGCGGCTGGCGGAGGACGGATTGCGGATTGGCCAGCTCGGCGAGCGTGGTGCGGGTGATGACGCGCGGGGGCTGTTCGGGTCCGACGGTGATTTTCTCGGCGAGGTGAACGGTTGCCGTTTCCCGGCGGACAAAGTGATAGGGATCGATCGAGTCGGCTAGCGGCGGTTTGTCCCTGCCTGCGGCCCATAACGACATCGCTTTGGTGGCGATGGCTTGGGCGACGGGGATCTCGTAAACGGAGTCCTCGGTCAACGACACGCGGATGGTGTCGCCGAGGCCGTCGAGGAGCAGGCTGCCGATGCCGATGGCGCTCTTGATGCGGCCGTCCTCGCCGTCGCCGGCCTCGGTGACGCCGAGATGAAGCGGGTAGTGCATGTCCTCCTGCGCCATGCGCTGCACGAGCAGCCGGTAGGCCTGGATCATGACCTTGGGGTTCGAGGCCTTCATGGACAGGATCAGCTGCTTGAACCCGTGCGACTCGGCGATGCGGAGGAATTCGAGGGCGCTCTCCACCATGCCCAGCGGTGTGTCGCCGTAGCGGTTCATGATGCGGTCGGAGAGCGAGCCGTGGTTGGTGCCGATGCGGAGGGAGCGGCCGAGGGTCTTGGCCCGCAGGACGAGCGGCGAAAAGGCCTCGTGCAGACGCTGGAGTTCGCGTTCGTAGTCCGCGTCGGAGTATTCCTTCACGGCAAACTTCTTCTTGTCGGCGTAGTTGCCGGGGTTCACCCGGACCTTCTCGACGTGTTCGACGGCCTCCATGGCGGCGGAAGGCAGGAAGTGGATGTCGGCCACGAGGGGGATGTGGCCGAAACCCGCGGCGGTGAACCGGGCGCGGATGTCCTTGAGGCACTTCGCGGCGGCGACATTGGGGGCGGTGATGCGGACGATCTCGCAGCCGACCTCGGCGAGGGCGATGGACTGCTGCACCGTGGCGGCGATGTCCTGTGTGTCGCTCGTCGTCATGGACTGCACGCGGATCGGATTGGCGCCGCCGACACCGACGGAGCCGACCTTCACCTCCACGGTGCGGCGGCGGACCGTATGGAAACGTGAAACGCAGTAGGACATCGGGAAATTGCGGATTGCAGAATGCGGATTGCGGAAAAACACCGGGTTCTTTCGCTGCGCCCAGATGGCTGCCGCAGCAGGCAGGCTACGGCGAGGCCGGTTCGTCCGGCTCGCCTGACTTCGCCGGCTCCGCGGGGGCGGCCGGTTCGGCGCGGTTGGCCTGCACATCGCGCACCACCCGCCGGACATCGAAGAAGCTCACATAGATGATCATCGTGAAGAGCAGGATGATAAAGGTGCTCTGCGCAGTCATGATGAAACTGGCGGGCAGGGCGCGGCCACGCAGGCGGGCGAGGGTGGCAAAGAGCATCTGCCCGCCGTCGAGCACGGGGATCGGCAGAAGGTTGAAGATGGCGAGATTGATGTTTACGAGGATGGTGAACATGAGCACCGCGCGGATGCCGGCCTCGGCGGCGCTGTGGAAGATGCGCACGATGCCCACCGGGCCGGCAACCTTGGACAGGCCGATGTCGGACTGGGGGTTGATGAGGCTGCCGAGGGTGCGGAAGGTCATGACCACGTGGTCGCCCACCTGCGCGAAGGGCGTGGGGTGAACCAGCGAAAAACCGCGCACGAAGGTCAGGCCGAGCGTGATGTCGGCGTCGGCGGGGCGCTCGGGCACCGTGAGCGTCGCCTCGGTGTCCGCCCGCCGGACCCGGACGGCGAGGGACTGGCCGGCCGCGGATTCCAGCAGGTCCCGGTAGGTGTCGATGCCGAAGATGGGCGTGCCGTTGATGCTGACGAGTTCGTCGCCCGGCAGGAAGCCGGCCGCGGCGGCCGGCGAGCCGTCGGTGACGGCGTGGACCATGATCGAGTAACTGGCGGCGATGCCGACGCGGCGGAACTTCTCGTCGCCGGAAAGCAGCGGATAGACCGGCAGCTCGCGCAGCGCCCCGTCCCGCTCGATGGTGAACATCGCCATCGGCTGGCCGGTGGCGGTGCGGCCGGAGCCGGTGACGAGCGTCTGCATGAGCTGCATCCAGTCGTTCACGGGGATGCCGTCGATCTTGCGCACGGTATCGCCCACCTGCAGGCCGGCCTCGCTGGCCGGGCTGGGCACCCGGGAGCCGTCGGGCAGTTCCAGCGTCGGGCTCACGTAGCCGATGCGGGTTGTGGCCATGTCGCTGCTCATGGGCTGGCCGATGAACCAGATGACGGTGGCGAGCAGCAGGGCGAAGAGGACGTTGAAGGCCGCGCCCGCCGCGAACACGATCATCTTGGTGGTGTAGCTGATCGGCGGGAGTTGCTCCACGTCGGCCCCGGGTTCGCCCTCGATGGCGCGGAGATCGGCGAGCTGCGGCAGGCTGACGTAGCCGCCGAGCGGCAGCCAGGAGATACGGTATTCGACGCCATCCTTTCCGCGCCAGCCGAAGATCTTGGGGCCGAAGCCGATCGAAAAGCGCTCGACCTTCACGCCCCGACGGCGCGCGGCGAGGAAGTGGCCGAGCTCGTGGACAAAGATGGACCCGCCGAAGAAAAGGACGACGAGGAAGATCGACCAGACGTTGGAGAGAAGGGCTTGGAACAGATCGGAGGACACGGATTAAATTTTTGCTTTATGGCTTTCGATTTTCGTCTGTGCAACCCGGCGGGCTTCGGCGTCGATGGCCAGGACCTCGGCGAGGCCCGCGGGTTCATGGTTGGGCACGGCGGCGAGAGTCTGTTCCACCACGTTCGGAATCGCAAGGAAGGGAATGTGTTCGGCGAAGAACGCCGCGACGGCGATTTCATTGGCGGCGTTGTAGATGGCGGGGGCGACGCCGCCGGCGGCCATGACCTCGCGGGCGAGCCGCAGCATGGGAAAACGGGTTTCGTCCACGGGCCGGAACTCCAGCGACAGCAGCTTGGTGAAGTCCAGCGGCGCCTCCACTCCCGGCGCGCGCTCGGGATAGAGCAGGGCATGCTGGATGGCGAAGGTCATCGAGGGCGGGCTGAGCTGGGCCAGCATGGCGCCGTCCCGGTATTCGACGAGGCAGTGGACGATGCTTTGCGGATGCATGACCGCCTGGCATTGTTCGGGCCGCAGACCGAACAGCGCCTGGGCTTCGATGAGCTCAAGGCCCTTGTTGGCGAGCGTGGCGGAGTCGGCCGTGATTTTCGGACCCATCGCCCAGTTGGGGTGTTTGAGGGCGTCGGCCGGCTTTACGTCGCGGAGCTTCTCCATCGGCCAATCCCGGAAGGCGCCGCCGCTGGCGGTGAGCAGGATGCGGCGCACGCCGGCCGACGGATGCCCCTCGATGCACTGGAAGACGGCGTTGTGCTCGCTGTCCACGGGCAGCAGCCGCACGCCGTGGGTCCGCGCCGCGGCCATCACAAACTTGCCGGCGAGCACGAGGATTTCCTTGGAGGCGAGCGCCACGGTCTTTTTGGCCGCGATGGCGGCGAGCGTGGGCTCAAGCGCGGTGGTGCCCACGACGGCGACCAGCACGAGGTCGGCCTCGGCCAGACGGGCGAGTTCGTTGAGGCCGGGCAGGCCGCAGTAAAACTGGGTGCCGGGGCGGAAGCGGCCGGAGTTTTTGGCGGCGGCGCAGGCGGCCTCGTCGAACAAGCCGACGTGCGCCACGCGGTGCAGGTCGGCGATGCCGGCGAGTTTTTCCCAGCCGGCACGCGCGGCGATGCCCACGAGTTCAAGCTTGTCCGGATGGGCGGCGATGACGCGCAACGCGCTTTCGCCGATGGAGCCGGTGGCGCCGAGCAGGACGACGCGTTTCCTGGAGGAAGTGCTCATCAGGGCAGGCGGAAGAGCAGATAGCCGAGCGGGGCGACCAACAGCAGACTGTCGCTCAGGTCGAACATTCCGCCGATGCCGGGAATCAGCGCGCCGGAGTCCTTGCTGGCGGCCTGGCGCTTGATGATGGACTCGATGAGATCCGACACGATGGCGACCCCGGCCACGGGTGCGGCCAGCAGGGCGGCGACGAACGGTGTCAGGTGCGCGGAGAAGTGATCGCGGGCAAGCCACGCGATGAGCGCGCCCACGCCCATTGAGACGAGGATGCCGCCGGCCGCGCCCTCCCAGGTTTTCTTCGGGCTGATCTGGGGGGACATCTTGTGCCGGCCGAAAGCGAGGCCGGAGAGCAGCGCGCCGACATCGCAAAACTTCGCGGTGGCGATGAGCCAGAGCGCGAGCAGCAGCCGGCCGTCGGCCGAGACCGTGTCGCCGGGCAGCGGCGTCAGGATCCGGGTGAAATAGCTCAGCATGAACGACACATAAACCAGGCCGAAAAGGGTGGAGCCGAGCGCGCCCACGCGGTCCTGTCCCCCGCGTTCGCCGAGGATGCGGATCGCAAAAATGATGACCGCCAGCGCCAGCGTGTGGCCGGTGGGAATGCCGAATCGTGCGTGCAGCCAGGGTTCGAGGGTGATGAGACCGCCGAGCAACAGCCCGAGCTGGTCGAAGGGCTTGTAGCCGGCGCCGCGCATGAGCTGGTAAAACTCCCGGAGGGTGAACACCGAGATGAGCGCCACCAGCACGAGCGCGCCGGTGGTGCGGAAAAACCAGAGGGCGCCGAAGACAATCGCCCAGAGCAGGACGGTGCTGAAGATGCGTTGGGCCATGGGAGGGCGGCGTTCAGGCGGTGGCGACGGGTTTCACCTGCTCGCTTGTCAGGCCGTAGCGGCGTTCGCGGCGGGCGTATTCGGCGATGGCGGCGGCCAGGTCGGCCTTGCCGAAGTCGGGCCAGAGGACGGGGGTGAAGACGAATTCCGCGTAGGCGCCCTGCAGGAGGAGAAAGTTGCTGAGGCGGGTCTCGCCCGAGGTGCGGATGATGAGGTCGGGGTCGGGCAGGCCGGCGGTGTAGAGGTGGCGGCTGAAGGTTTCCCACGAACTGGCGTTCGGCTCCACCTCGCCGGCGGCCACGGCGGCGGCGTAGGCCCGGGCGGCGTCGGCCACCTCGGTGCGCGCGCCGTAGTTGAGCGCGAGGACGAGGGTGTAGTCGGTGAAATGCGCGGTCTCGGCGATGGTGTGGTTGAGATGCTTCTGCACGCCGGCGGGCAACTGGTCGGTGCGGCCGATGGTGCGCAGGCGGATGCGGTTTTTGATGAAGGTGCCGAGTTCCTTCTGCAGGTAATACTCCAGCAGGCCCATCAGGGCGCCGACCTCGTCCTGCGGGCGCTTCCAGTTTTCCACGGAGAACGCATAAAGGGTGAGCGTGCGCAGGCCGAGCTCGCGGCCGGCGTCGGTCACCGTGCGCACCGTCTCGACGCCGCGACGGTGGCCCTCGATGCGCGGCAGCCCGCGCTGCCGGGCCCAACGGCCGTTGCCATCCATGATGATGGCGACGTGCGACGGCGTTTTCTCGGTACTGGGGAGGCTCATGGAATGGGCGATCTGTCCCCCCCCCCCCCCCCCCCCCCCCCCCCCCCGGACAAGCCGCCTTCATCGAAACTTGGCGGTCAAGGCCGGCTTGTGTCGGGGCGGGAGAAGCGCAAGGTAAACCCATGCGAAGCAAACCCCTCACGAAACGTGAAATCGCCGCGAGTCTCGCCACGCTGCCCGGCTGGGCGTTTGAGCGCGATGCGCTGGCGAAAGAATTCAAGTTCGGCAGCTTCCGCGAGGCCCTGGGCTTCATGGTCCGGGCGGGCTTCGAAGCCGAGGCGCTGGACCACCACCCGGACTGGACCAATGTTTACAACCGCGTTGCCGTGCGGCTGAACACCCACGACGCCGGCGACAAGGTGACGGCGAAGGATGTCGAGCTCGCCCGTCGGCTGCAGCAGATCAGCTGGGTGGGGTAGGCCTGCCGGCTTACAGCCCCCGCATGAAATTGAAGGTCAGGTCGGTTTCGCCGGGGAGGCCTTCGTGGCCGTAGTCGGGGTAGATGACCGTGCGCTTCTTTGATTTGATCTTGTTGAAGGCGGCAAACTGCGAGGAAGGCGGGCAGATGGTGTCCATCAGGCCGACATACATGAGCACCTCGGCCTTGATGCGCGGGGCGAGAAACTGGCAGTCGATGTAGCCGAGTTTGGTGAAGATTTCCTTTTCGCGCACATGGAGGGGATCGAACTGGCGGAAGAAGGTGCGCAGTTCCTCGTAGGCATCCTTGGCCTGGTCCATTTCCCAGACGCGCTGGTAGTCGCAAAGGAAGGGGAAGATGGGCGCCGCGCGCCTGATGCGCGGCTCGAGTGCGGCGCAGGCGAGGGTGAGCGCACCACCCTGCGAACCGCCCATGGCGCCGACGCGTTTGGCGTCCACCTCGGGAAACCCCATCACGACACGGGCGAGCTGGGCGGTATCGAGATAGATCTGGCGGAAGGCGAGCTTGCGGGGATCGGGATCATCCAGACCGCGGATGATGTGGCCGCGGAGCGTGGGACCGAGGACCTTGCCCGAATCTTCGGAACGTCCGCCCTGGCCCCGGCAGTCGAGCGCGGCGACACAGAAGCCTTCGCCCGACCAGGCGAGCTTGGAGGTAAAATCGCCGCCGTTGCCGCTGTAGCCGTGGAACTGGAGCACGGCGGGATTTTTGCCGGACGATTTCTTCGGGCGCACATACTTGGCGTAAACCCGGGCGCCGCCGACGCCGGTGAACCACAGGTCGAAGGCCTCGCTGTGGCGCGGGGCGATGGCTTTGCTTGGCACCAGCTCCGGCTTGGGATCGGTGGCGTCGAGTTCGCGCAGCGCTTCGTCCCAGTAGGCGTCGAAGTCGGCGGGGCGGGGGTTGCGGCCCTTGTATTTCCGGAGCTCGGGCAGGGGTTTGTCGATGAGGGGCATGGGGAAATTTTCGGTTTTGGATTGCGGATTTTCGATTGGAAAAGGCCGGACGGGACGCCGCAATGAGGGCGGATACAGGCGGAAAAACGCGAAGAGGCAAGCTGGGTGTGCACGGTTTCGGATTGTCTCGGCAGGCGCGTGGCGCGTGAGTTTCACCATGAAAATCGCGTTCATCAGCGGCACGAGCATCGTGAACTCCAACCTGTTTGCGGGTTGGGCCGTGAAGACGATCCGGACCGAACACGGCGAGGTGACCTACAAGACGCAGGGCGATTTTGCCCTCATCAACCGGCACGGCTATGCCTTCCCCCTGCCGCCGCACTCGATCAACTACCGCGCCAACATCCGCGCGCTGGCGGACCTCGGCTTCAAGGACATCGTGTCGCTCAACTCCGTCGGCTCGCTGAAAAAGGAGTTGCCGCCGGGGACTTTTGTGTCGTGCAGCGACTACGTGGGCCTGCAGCAGGGTCCGGCGACGTTTTTCGACAAGGAGCTGAAGGGCGGTGCGCCGGGTATCGCCAACAATCTCATTCCGCTGCTGGTTGAAAAACTGGCGCCGGAATTCACGGTCCATCCGGGCAAGGTCTATGTGCAGATGCGCGGGCCGCGTTTTGAGACCAAGGCGGAGATCCGCATCGTGCAGCATTGGGGCGACGTCATTGGCATGACCGCCGCGCACGAGGCCGACCTGTGCACGGAGGCGGGACTCAACTACAACAGCCTCGCGCTGATCGACAACTACGCCAACGGCCTCGAAGGAACGGAGATCGACTTCGCCAAGTTCAAGGACCTCGTGAAGGACAACCAGGCGAAGGTGAACCGGCTGTTTGCGCGCATGCTGGAGATTTTGGCGTAAAGAATCTATTCCGCGGATGACACGGATGTGCGCCGATTTTCGCCGGGGTTGGGCCGGACGCATCCGGTGGGTGCTGGGTCTTGGCCTGCTGTTGACGACGGCGCGGATGGCGGCGGACGAGCCCTTTGCCGGCTCGCCGCTCGGACCGGCGGTGGCGGCGAGCCGGCATGGAAGTCCGGACGGCGACATCACGCGCGGCAACCACGTGGCCAACCTCAGCGGCGGTTATGACGCGCTGCTGCTGCGGGTGCATCTGATCCGGCAGGCGCAGCGGTCGATCGACATCCAGACCTTCATCTGGAGCGACGATGAGAGCGGCCGGCTCATGATCTACGAGCTGATCGAGGCGGCGCGCCGCGGCGTGCGCGTGCGGATCATCGCCGACCACATGATTTCGGACCAGGACCCGAGGACCGTGGCTTTCCTGACGACGGTGCATCCGAATTTCCAGTTGCGGCACTACCGGCCGGCGATGGCGCGCATCAAGCCCACGCGGCTGCAGACGATGCTGGCGGGCTTGCGCTCGTTCCACGGCATCAACCAGCGGATGCACAACAAGCTGATGGTCTTCGACGATGCCGTGATGATCACCGGCGGCCGCAACATCGAGAACACCTACTTCGACCACGCGACCGGTCTTAATTTCCGCGATCGCGACGTGCTGGCGGCGGGACCGGTGGCGCGCGCGGCCACGGAGTCGTTCGAACAGTTCTGGGCCTTCCGGCACACCGTGCCGGGCGAGGAGCTGAAGGACGTGGCTGCGGTCATCGCGTCGGGCGATTTCCCGCGCTATGACACCCGCGCCGACTACGACTTCGGCGGATTCTTCGACGAGCTGGACCGCGAGGCCGACGATGCAGAGGTGATCCGCGAACGTTTTGCCGGGCTGCTGCGACCGGTGGCGCGGGTGCGGCTCATCGCGGACGACCCGGGCAAGACGGGCGGATTTTTCACGCGCAACGCCCGGATCACGCTCGAGCTGCGCGCGATGCTGGAGCAGGCGAAACACAGCGTGGTGATGCAGACGCCCTATTCATCCTCGCCAGCCGGCCGGCGCGGAAACTGGTGAAGCAGATGCGCGCGGAAAACCCGGGGCTGAGCATCCGGATCTCCTCCAACAGCTTTGCCTCCACCGACAACATCCTCGCCTATTCGGCCAATTACCGGCTGCGCGGCGTCTATGTCGGGCAGCTCGGGCTGCAGGTGCACGAGTTCATGCCCCGGCCCGCCGCGCTGCGGGAGCTGTTTCCCCGCTACGATGTCATGCTGGCGCGGGCGCGCGAGCAGGAGGCGAAGGCGCCGGGCCCCATCCTCTGCATCCATGCGAAGTCGCTGGTGGTGGACGACCGGCTCGCCTTCGTCGGCTCCTACAATCTCGATCCGCGGTCGGAAAACCTGAACACGGAGATCGGGCTGGTGATTGAGGACGAGGCCTATGCCCGAGAGCTGCGGGAGGAGATCGAGGCGGACATGCACCCGGAGAACAGCTGGGTCATTGCCAAGCGGGTGATGCCCCTGCGTCTCACCGCGATCAACGCGATGGCCGACGGGTTGTTCAGCCGCATTCCGGCCGACGTGTGGCCGATCCAAAACACGACCAGTTACGAGCTGAAGCCGGGCGCGCCGGAAGTGCCGCCGGGACATCCGGATTTCCACCAGAACTACCGCGAGGCCGGCTCGTTTCCCGGCACGGAAGGCATGCTCAGCACGAAGGAAATCCTCACGCGGATCTACAAGGCGGTCGGCTCGCCGTTGACGCCGATGCTGTGATTTTTGTAGGGCGGGAACGCCGCACCCCGCCGATGCGGGGGAGCGATTCGATGGCGGTTTTGTAGGCCAGCCCGCTTGCGGGCGCGGTTTCGGCGCGCGCGAGCGCGCTGACCTACCGAATGGTTCAATCAGCCTGACTAAGCGCAGAGGTGATCGACTTACGGCGTGACGCCGACTTGCTGCCAGAGCGGCCGCAAATCCACGACGCGACCGGTATCCAGCGCCTCGTCCACGCCGTAGCAGCTGACCGCGGAACGCAGGCCGTCCTCGAGGGTGGCCAGCGGAGGGACGCCATCGAGCATCGTGTCCGCGAGATGGCTTGCCATGCGCGTGTCCCCGCCGAGGTGACCCTCGCTGCTGGCGGCAACGTCGATCAATTCGGGTTTGCCGGTCTGGCTGACGCTTTGGGTCTCGATCCGGCCGGTGATGGCGTCAACCCGCAGCGTGCCGGCGGTGCCGAGATAATACATGCGGCGCTCGAGGATGGCGGCGTGGCAGTTGGTGTGGAAGCTGGCGCGGGCGCCCGAGGCGTATTCGAGGATGGCAACCTGGTTGTCCACGATGCTGGAACCCTCGGAGAAAGGATCCACATCCTGCGGGTCATACCACAGCTTGTAGGGCGCGTTGCCTTTGGCGTCGGGGCCGAGCTTGTCGGCAAGGTGGCGGTGTTCGGGACGGAAGATGTCCTTGCCGCCGAAGCTGGCGGCACGCACCGGCAGGCTGCCGAGGATCCAGTTCACGAGGTCGTAATCGTGGCAGCATTTTTCCAGGAGATGTGTGCCAGCCTTGGCGCGGTCGCGCCGCCAGTTGCCATGGATGTAGCCGCCGTGGTTGAAGTGGAGGGTCTCGTTGAACTCGAACGACACGGGCCGGCCGACGACACCGGCCGCGAACAGCTCCTTCACCTTTTGGTAGAGCGGCGTGTAACGCAGCACGAGGCCGAAGAAAAAGTGCAGGTTGGGCGCGGCGGCGACCGCGGCGCGCAGGCGCAGGCAGTCGGCGAGAGTGGTGGCGAGGGGTTTTTCGCAGAACACATGTTTGCCCGCGGCGAGTGCCGCGACGGCCTGATCCACATGAAAGCAGTTCCATGAGCCGATCATCACCCAGTCCACATCACTCTCGCGCACGAGCGCCTCGGCGCTGGGGTAGGTGCGGGCGTTGCTGCCGAGGTAGCGCTGGGTCTCGGTGACGGAGCCGGGAAAGGGATCGAACATCGCGGTGACGGCGAGATGCCGGCCCTTGGGCGAATCGAGCAGGTGCTTGGCGACGCCGCGGATGCGGCCGCCGCAACCGATGAGACCGATGCGGATGGAGGGGGAGGTGGACATGGGTGGGCGAACAGCAGAACGATTTGCGCAGACTGGGAAACTCAAAAAACCAGCAGGCTGCGCTGGCCAACGGTCACAGCTCCTCACAGTCTCCCCGCATGAGCAAAACCATCGGCGTCATCGGTCTGGGCATCATTGGCGGCACTTGGGCCGGACATTACCACGCGGCGGGCGTGCTGCGCGGCACGTGGAACCGCACGGCGCAACCGACGGCGCCGCACTGGCAATCGTCCCCCGAGGCCGTGGCGCAGGCGGCGGAGGTGGTGCAGATCGTGGTGGCCGATCCGCCCGCGGTGGAGTCGATCCTTGGCCGCATCCTGCCGGTGCTCGGCAAGGGCAAGGTGGTGTTGCAGTCGAGCACGATCGATCCGGCGAGCAGCGCGAAGTTTGCCGCATGGGTCACGGAGCGCGGCGCACGCTATCTGGAAGCGCCGTTCACCGGCAGCAAGCCGGCGGCGGAGCAGCGGCAGACGGTGTTTTACCTCGGGGGTGACGCGGCGTTGATCGCGGAACTGGAACCACTCCTAAGCCTGATTTCCGCGACGCGGCTGCACATCGGCACGGGCGAGCAGGCGGCGACGCTCAAACTGGCGATGAACCTCAACATCTCCGCGCAGATGGAGGCGCTCTGCGAGGCCCTGACGCTGGCGCGCCGCGCGGGCGTGAGCGACGACGTGTTTTTCGGCGCGCTCGGCAAGAACGTCAGTTATTCCGGCGTGACGAAACTCAAGGAGCCGAAGCTGCGCGCCGGCGACTACGCGCCGCAATTCTCGGTCAAGCACATGGCGAAGGACATGCGGCTGGCCTCGCGGATCAATGGCTGCGAGGATTTTCCCGTGCTCGACGCCGTGCGCCACCGCCTCGCCGAGGCCGAGCGCGCCGGCTACGCCGACGAGGATTTCTCCGCGTTGATGAAACTGTTCAAGTGAGCTGGGCCGTGGCGGTGTCGGTTTGGTAAAGCCGGATGTCGCTGAAGATGTCGGTCCAGGCCGCGGTGTCGGTGAACTTATCGGGCAGGTGCTGCTGCAACAGGCCGAAGGTGCCGACGAGCCCGAGGAGGATGTGCGGGTGTTCGGCCAAGAGAGCGGCGCGGTCGGCTTGCCAGACGCTTTCCACGCGGGCGCCGAACCGGCGGACGGCGTCGCGGATTTCGCCGGCGCGGTGATGCGGCGCGAGATTGCCGGCGAATTTCAGGGCGTAGAGCGCGTCCAGTTCGAGGTAGCTCACGGGATAGTGGCCGGGCTGGTCGAGCCAGCGGGCGTCGGGCAGTTGCAGGGCTAGCACACTGTCGATGAGCGGCTCCGGGGCGGGGAAGGGATGCCGGTGGTGCTGGTAGATCGGCAGGATGTGGGCGCTGCCGCCGAGCGCCTGGTGGCGGTCGGTGTGCGGGATGCCTTTCGTCCACCATCCCGTGTCGCGATCGAGATGGGCGTCGAGCCAGGCGAAGACGGCGGCCTTCCACGCGGCCGGACAGGTGCGGCTCATGCTGTAGCAGTGCATGCCGCCCCAGAAGAGGTGCGAGGCGGACCACTGCGCCGCCCAGTCGATCTGCTCCAGCCAGCCGGAAACCGCGGCCGGGTCGGCAAAGGGGGCGTAGAGCGTGTGCGGATGGCGCATCGGCCGGCCGAGAGCGCCGAGGGCGCCGATCACCATGCCGTGGGCGTGCAACTGGGAATGGTGGGTATAGACGTCGGTGAACGTGCCGTCGGGCTTTTGGTAGGAATTGATATGGTCGGCCCAGGCCTGGCGCGCCGCGGGCGACAGGATGGCCGACAGGTCCTCGCCCATCAGCGTGCGCATGAGCGCGACGTCGAGCGAGGCGTAGAGATCGGTGCGCCGGCCCAGCCCGCCGCGGTAGGCGCCAACGGGGCCTTCCCGGTCGCGCAGGCTTTCCAGGTGATCGTGAAACACGGACCGGACAACGGCGAGATTCATGGGGCAAGAAGCTCATTGCGCCCGACTTCGAACTTGGCGAAGTAAAAAGCATGAACTCCGCCCCGCCCGACCGGTTGCAGCGCGAAGCGCAACGGACCCGCCCCGACCGGATCGTGTATGTGCCGCAAGGTCTCGACGGCCCGGCCCGCGATTCCGGGAACGAGCACTTCCTCGTGAGCGAGCATCCGCAGGGCGGGTTGTTTGCCGTGTGGACGCAGAGCACCCATGAAGGCGAGCCGGACCAGCGGGTGGTGTTTGCGCGGAGCCGTGACGACGGGCGGACGTGGACCGCGCCGAAGCTCCTCGCCGGGCCGGGGGGCGGCCGGGGAATCGCCAGCTGGCAGTTTCCGCTGATCGCAAAATCCGGCCGAATCTATGTCTGCTACAACCGCTATATCGGGGTGCACGACCTCTACATGTCCACCTGCGGGGTGATGGCCGGCATCTACAGCGATGACGGCGGCGAAACGTGGTCGGAGGAGCAGGTGGTGCCGATGCGGCGCAGCAGTTGGGACAGCCGGGACCCGAAGATTCCCTCGAACTGGATCATCTGGCAAAAACCGCTGCGGTTTTTTGGCGGGAAATACTACGCTGGTTTTACGCGTTGGGTGAGCCCGGAGGTGTCGGGTCCGCGGCGGATGGATGTGTGGTGGTCAAATGCCTCCGTCGTCGAGTTCATGCGCTTTGAGAACGTGGACGACAACCCGGAGCCGCGCGACCTGCGCATCCGCTGGATTTGCGCCGACCAAGCGGCCTTGCGCTACGGTCACATCGGGCATCCCGAGGTGAGCGTCGTGCAGGAGCCCGCGATCGTGCCGTTGCCGGACGGCCGGCTGTTCTGTGTGATGCGCACGAATGCGGGGCATGCGGCTTGGTCGGAGTCCGCGGACCGGGGTGAGACGTGGACGCAACCCGTGGCGCTGCGGCAAACCGACGACCGGCTGCCGCTGCCGCATCCGTGCAGTCCGTGTCCGATCTATGAAGTCGGACCCGGCGAATACATTTTTCTGTTTCACAACCATGACGGGCACATGGGCGGCTGGGGTCCGATGGACAGCAACCAGCACCGGCGTCCGGTGTGGCTGGCGCGCGGGTTGTTTCGGCCCGGAGCGAAGCAGCCGGTGTGGTTTTCCGAGCCGCAGTTCTTCATGGACAACGGCGGCGTGCCGATGCGCCGGGCCGACCTGGCGATGTATGCGAGCACCACGCCGACGGCAGACGGGCTCATGCTGTGGTATCCCGAGCGGAAGTTTTTCCTGCTCGGCAAGCACATCACCCGCGCCGCGCTGGCGGAGATCCCCGTGCCGGAGCGTCACCTTGGGTCTTAACCCAACAGGCGGCGCAGGTAGGCGATGTCGCCATTCAGGTTTGCTTCCTGCTGCTGCGCTAGCGCCGAGAGGGCGGCCGGCGGGAGGTCGTCGAGCCGCAGGGTGAGTCCCGCTTGCGCGGCCTCGGCAGGAGTGGCAAAAGCGGGGATGCCGGGGTAAGCGTGCGGCGGCCGGAGGTCGGCGCGCTTGAAGGGATTGAGGACCGAGGCGTAGCCGGTGGTGTCCTGGATGAGGAGGCGGTCGAGCGGGCTCTGCTGCCGGATGGCCGCGATGATGGGCGGCAGGTCGATGTCGCCGGTGCCGAGCGGCACGCCGATGCTGTAAACCGTGCCGGCCACGCGGGCGAGCCGGTGGTCCTTGAGGTGGGTGGTGAAGGCGCGGGGCGCGAGTTCGCGGGCGGCGGTGAGCGGGTCGCCGTAAACGACGAGATCGTTGCCGGTATCGAGGCAGGCACCGATGAACGGGTCGTCCAGCGCATCCAGCAGCTGCCGCAGTTCGGCGGCGGTCACATCCTCGTGATTTTCGATCGCGATGCGCACGCCGAGCCGGCGGGCGAGCGGGAGCACGGTCTCCATGGCGATGCGCGTTTGCTCGATGGTGGCTTGGATCGTCTCATGGAACCCGATGACGGTGCGCAAAACGTCGGCCCCGATGGCGGCGGCGAGTTCGAGCTGCCGGGCGACCAAGGCCGCGTCCGTGGCATGGCCGCCGCCGATTTCGGCGAAGAAACCCTTTTGGGCGAGCGCCTGCCGCACGCGGCGGAGATGGGCGGTGTCGGTCGGCTCACCCGACAGGAAGCGGCCGCGGGGGCCGTTGATGTTGATCTGCAGGCCGGCCAGGCCCTGCGCTTCCATCCAGTCCAGCGCGCGGAACAGGTCGTAGTCGCCCGCGGCCAGCGCGATGTGGAAGGAAAAGCTGTCGAGGCCGAGGCGCATGGCGCGAGGAATGCAAGCCGGGCGCGGCGGAGTCAAAGCCGGATGCGCCTTTCCGTTTGCGCGGTGCGCCCGGTTGACTACGGTGGCGGCCATATGAGCGATTTCGTGCAAGCCGGGCAAATCTCAGCGGCGAGGGAGATGCTGGAGCGGATGCGCGCCAACATGCGCCAGACCATCAAGGGCAAGGACGACATCGTCGATCAGGTGCTCGTGTGCGTCGTGGCCGGCGGCCACCTGCTGATCGAGGATTTGCCCGGGGTGGGCAAGACGACGCTGGCCTATTCGCTCGCGCGTTCCATGGACTGCGATTTCTCCCGCATCCAGTTCACCAGCGACCTGCTGCCCGGTGATGTGACCGGGGTGGCCATCTATGACGAGACGGAGAAGGAGTTCGTCTTCAAGAAAGGACCGGTCTTCGCCAACGTGGTGCTGGCCGACGAGATCAACCGGGCGACGCCCAAGACGCAGTCGGCGCTCCTGGAGGTGATGGACCGCGCGCGGGTGACGGTGGACGGCGTGGCCCATCCGGTGGGCGCGCCGTTTATGGTGTTTGCCACGCAAAACCCGGTGGACTACGAGGGCACGTTTCCATTGCCGGAGAGCCAGATGGACCGGTTTCTGATGCGGCTGCAGATGGGCTACCCCGAGTCGGCCGACGAGCTGGAAATCTTGCGCTCAACCCGCACCGGCTACGATGCGATCCGGCTGAACGCCGTGGTCACACGTGAGGATGTGCTGCGCCTGCAGGCGCTCGCGGGCGAAGTCTTCGTCGAGGACAGCGTGCTGGACTACATCCTGAGGATCGTGACCGCGACGCGCACCGAAGCGGAGTTTCGTGCCGGCGTGAGCGTGCGTGGCGGGCTGGCGCTGCGCGCCGCGGCGCAGGCGCGGGCACTGGTCAACGGTCGCGATTTTGTGCTGCCCGACGATGTGGCCACGCTGGTGGCGCCGGTGTTCGCCCACCGGCTTGGTCTGGCCCGGCCTTCCAGCGACGCCCTAGAGGAACGCCGGGCGGTGACCGCCGTCCTCAAGCGCATCGTGGCGGCGATTCCGCCGCCCGTCTGACCGCGCCGGGGCCGATCACCCATGCGCGTGCTCAACCGAAAAGCCGGCGCCCAGCGGCGACGCTTTACCTGGAACCGCCTGCTGTGGTCCCTGGTTTACCCGCAACGCCGGCACCGCATCACCTTCACGGTGTCGGGCCTGTTGTTGACGCTGCTGGCCCTGGCGCTGGGCACGGCGGCCTACAATTCCGCGAACAACATCCTGTTCATCGCCCTGTCGCTGCTGCTGGCCTGCCTCATCCTGAGCGGGGTGTTGTCCTGGCTGAATTTTTCGCGCGTGAGCTGGCGCCTGCAGGCCGCGCCTCCCTGGCGAGCGGGCATGGCGGGCACCGCGGGCATCGGACTTGAGAACCGCAAGCGTTTCCTGCCGACCTACGGCCTGTGGTTCGAGGTGGCGCTGCGGCCGGTGGAGTCCGGCCCGGTTGGGCCGGCCAGCACCGTCACGGCGAGCGGCCGGGCCGTGCGGGCGGCGCTCGCACGGGCAAAAAAGGCAGCGGCGGCCACCCGGTTGCACCTGCGCACCCGGTTGGATCCGGGCGGGGAGGCGCGGGTCGATTGGCCGCTCACGCCGCCGCAGCGCGGGCGTTGGCTGGCCGAGCTCCGGGCCGTGGGCTCGCTTTTCCCCTTTGGTTTCATCGGCAAAAGTTTCGCCACGGATGAGTCGCAGGAGATCATCGTCTGGCCCGCCCCGGTGGAATACCGCCGGCACGGCGGCGGCGGCGCGCGCCGGCAGAGCGGCGAGGAACAGCAGGCGCGCGCCGGCAGCGGCGGCGATCTCCTCGCGCTGCGCCGCTACGCCGCGGGCGACTCCCACCGGCTTATCCACTGGAAGGCCAGCGCGCGCACGGGCCGGCTGCTGGTCCGCCAGTTCGCGGCGGACACGGCCGAAGGGTATTTCATCCGCTTCCACAGCGAGGCGGCGCGTTGGGGCCAGCCGGCGCAGTTCGAGCTCGGGTTGAGTCTGGCGGCCACGCTGGCCGAGGATTGGTTCCGGCAGGGCCGGCTCGCGGGCGTGGCGCTCGACGACGCGCCGCTCCTGCCGGTGCGCAGCGTCCGAGATTTGGAAAGCTGGCTCGACCGGCTGGCCGTGCTGCCGCCCTTGGCCCCGGCCGCCGCGGAAGTCCCCGCGGTTGCGGGCGAGCCGCCGCGGTCCGCCCGACAACCCCGTAACCTGGTGCACATCGCGCCCGATGGCGCGCGCGGTGTCGCCGCCTATCTCGACGGTGAAAAGACGGCCTCAGCTTAACCAGGACGAGCTGCACCAGCTCCGCTGGCTGCTCGGCGGCAGCCTGGTGCTGCTGTCCGTGGCGACGGTCTTCTACATGGAGATCGACGCCTGGACGCTGATGGGCCTCACGGCCGTGGCGGTCGGCGCGGTGTTGGTCCGGCCGACGCTGCCGGCGCGCGTGCCGGCCTGGGTGCACCGGCTGGCGTTTCCGGTGATCGTGGCGTTTTTTCTGGGCGACCTTTACCTCACGGGCGAACTGCTGCCGCCGATCGTGCGGCTGGACATCCTGCTGCTGCTCTACCGCGGTATCAGCTACCGGCAGCGGCGCGACGACCTGCAGATCATCGTGCTGGGTCTGTTTCTGGTGGTGGTGGCCGGCGTCCTCTCGGTGTCGCTGGTTTTTGCGGTGCAGATCGTGGCCTTCACCGCGTGTGCGCTGGCCTTTCTGCTCAACCTGACGCTGGTGGATGCGGCCGGTTTTGGCCAGACACCCGGCGCCGCCGCCAACGGGGCGCCGGCCTGGGCGCAGCACGTGCACTGGGGCCGGCTGGCCCGGCGGCTGCGCGAAGTGCTGGACTGGCGGGTGGTGACGCTGGGCGCGCTGTTGTTCGCGGGCGTGGTGGGCGTGTCAGCGCTGCTGTTCCTGGCGATCCCGCGCTTCCAGCTGGAGAACAGCCTCTTTCTCGAGCGCTTCATGACGCGGAAGGCACGCACGGGGTTTTCGGACACCATCAAGTTCGGCGATGTGACCGACATCGTGCGGGACAACAGTGTGGCGCTGAGCGTAGATCTCACGGATCCCGCGCAGATGCCCGCGCAGCCTTACTGGCGGATGGTTGTGCTCGACGAATACCGGGAGGGCGGCTTCCGGCTTTCGACCGCGCTGCGGGCGGCGACCTTCTCGCCCGAGCGGGGCGACGTGCAGTTGCGCGGCGTGGCACGGGCGCAGGCGGCGGAGCCGGCCTACTGGACTTTTTATCTCGAGGCCGGGGTGAGTCGTTACCTGCCGTTGACCGGCCGTTTTGCCCAGCTGCGTTTCCGGGAGCGGCAAAATTTCCGCTTCGCCGACCGGCTGGGTCTGGTCGTGCTGAGGGACGAGCCGGTTTCGATGACCGCTTACCGGGTCGAGGGATTGACCGCGATGGATGTCATCCCGGACCGGTGGATGAACACGTGGCTGGAACGCACCGCGGACGGCGACGCGGAGCAGCCCATCCCGGCCCTGCGGCTGGAACTGGCGGACGGCGACCGGGCGCGGCTGGCCCGCGTGGTGGAGGAGATCACCGGCGGCGCGGAACTCGGGGCGGAGGAGTTCAGCCGGCGGGCGGCGGCCTGGCTGCAGGCGCGGCACCGCTACTCGCTGCAATCGCGTGCGCCGGGCGGCGCGGGTGATCCGCTGGTGCGCTGGCTGGATTCGGACGAGCCGGGGCACTGTGAACTCTACGCCGGGGCGTTGGTCCTGCTGGCCCGGCAGGCGGGTTACCCGGCGCGGATTGTCACGGGTTTCAAAGGCGGCTCCTGGAACGGCTTCAGCAACAACTTCACCGTGCGGAACTCCAACGCTCATGCCTGGTGCGAGGTT
>JAHCLN010000005.1 GCA_026125215.1 Opitutaceae bacterium | reverse complement strand
GGCGGAGGTGCCTTCAAAGACGGGGATCTCGACGCCGTCGTAGCCAACCTGCTTCAGGTTCGCGAGGAGCGGATCGTGGGCTTCGGAGACTTTCGCCGTCCAAAGCAGGAGGTTCATGCCGATTTTCATGGGGTAGGTTGGGGTGGTTGAAGGCAGGGGCAGATCTCCGAGCGGCCCGCCCGGAGGTCGGGCCCTACCTGTGCGTCATTTCTTTGTGCAAGGTTAGTGGCCTCAGCCGTTGCCTTGATTGAGATAGATCGCGAGGCCGTCTTTGCCGGGGGCGACGACGTCGAGCCGGCCGTCGCCGTTGAGGTCGGCGACGGCGAAGTGGATGCCGAGGCCCTTGCCGGTGCCGATGGGGCCGAAATCCACGACGTGCTTCACGAAACATTCGCCGGTCCATTTGAAAACATACCAGCCGTAGGGGTCCTTGTCGCCGCCGTCGCCCTGCGGGTGGGCGCGGAAGCGTTTCCCGGTGATCAGCTCACACTGGCCGTCGCCGTCGATGTCCACCCACTGCAGGTCATGATACTGGCTGCTGAGCGGATCGATCTCGTGGCGGGTCCAGGTGCGCTGACCGGTGGCATCGAGCTTGTATTCCCACCAGCTCAGGCCGTAGCCGTGGCCTTCGCCGAGGATGAGTTCGTTTTTCCCGTCACCGTTGAGGTCCACGACGAGGATCGGCACGCTGGGCGCACGGCCGAGCTTGAACTCGGGATGCCAGATCCACTCGCCGTTGTAGGGATCGGAGGGCGCTTCGAGCCAGCCGTCGGTGAGCACGAAATCACCGCGGCCGTTGCCGGTGAGGTCGCCGAAGCCGAGGCCGTGCCCCTGATGGTCGTTCTCGCGGCCCTTGAACTTCAATTTGTGCGCGGCGAACTTGCCGGTGCCCTTGCCGTTGGCGTCGCGGATGAGCTTGTAAACCACGAGCGGCTTGCCGGGCGTGTTGGGCACGAGCTCGAGTTCGCCGTCGCCGTCCACATCCCACGCGCGCGTGGTCTCGATGTTGCCGGTCTCGGCGATGATGTGCTCGGGCCACTCCTGGCCGGCGACGCCGGGATTCTCGCGCCAGCGCAGGGTGTTGCCCCACCAGCCGCCGGTGATGTAGTCGAGCCGGCCGTTGCCGTTGACGTCCATCGGGATGGTCGAGAAGTCGTCGTAGTATTCGTCGTGGGCGGGGATGTGACCGATCTTGTGCTGTTTCCTGAAGTCGGGGCCTTCATACCAGAAGCCGCCGCTGACGATGTCGGGGATGCCGTCGCCGTTGACGTCGAAGACGCCCGCGGATTCGTAGCGCTCGGCCGACAGCACGATTTTGCGGAATTGGAGGGCCATGGGGTCAGACTCCTTTCAGGAGGCGGATGTAGTCGCGGGCCACGCGCAGGTCCTCGAGTGCCTCGGCGGCAAGGCAGGGAGCGGGGGCTTCGCCGCGCACGGCCTTGATGAAGTTGAGCGCCTGGTTACGCATGGCGTGAACCCAAGGCATCTGCGGGTGGCTCGTGACGGGAGTAGCGCCGTTGCCGGGGTCGCGCAGGATCTCGACCGTGCCGGGACGGTTGAAGGCGAGCGGCGCGGGCAGGGAGAGCTTCACGTAGCCGCGCTCGAACGCGACGAGCGCGGTCTCCTGCCAGTCGAGGGTCGTGGAGTAGGCGGCCATCTCCAGGGTGCAGGGCACGCCGCTGGCGCTGTGGGCGATGAAGAGCACCTGTGCGGGGTCGGCATAGGTGACTTTGTAGGGTTCGCCGACGAGGAACCGCATGAGGTTTACCTGGTGGATGTAGTAATTGACGAAGGCCTCGTAGTCCTTGGTCGTGGCCTCGTCCATGTCCGCCGGCTTCGGGTCCAACTCCAGGTTCGGCATCGGGTCGTCGGTGTGGATGTTCTCGGTCCAGCCGCTGGCGATCCAGTCGCCGGGGGGCATCGAGATGCGGACATACTTCAGCTTGCCGAGCTCGCCGGAGGCCTTGAGCCCGTCGATGGTGCGCTTGGCGAACTCAGTCGCGGGGTCGCTGCGCTTGTGATAGCCGACCATGTGCCACGTGCCGCTCTGCGCGACGGCGGCGACGATGCGTTCGCCGACGGCCAGCGAGGCGGCAATGGGCTTCTCGGTGAAGACCGGGACGCCTGCCTGCACGATCTCGGGCACCAGCACCCCATGACGCCAGAACGGCTGGGAGGCGACGATGCCGTCCACCTTCTCGGCGGCCAGCATCTCGGCAATGGTGCCATAGGTGCGGGGAATATTGTATTTGCGGGCGACGGACTGGGCCAGTTTCGGCCGAAGCTCGGCGAGGGCGACGACCTCGCAGTCATCACGCAGGGTGGCGTAGTTGCGGAGGTGGGCGGCTTGACCCATCCCGCCGACGCCGGCGAAAGCCAGACGGACTTTTTGTTGGGGCATACGCGTTGAAACTAGCAGCATTCCGGGCTCGCCGGAATGGCGGCGATTGCCAACACTTGTCGGAAATTGCCCATGGTCGGCCCCGAACCCGAATTCCTCAGCGCCGGAGAAGTGCGCCCCGAACCGGACTGGCACATGCCGCCGCACAGCCATCAGGTGCACGAGCTTATCGTGGTCCTCGCGGGACGGATGCGGCTGGAGATGGACGGGCAAAGCCTGACGGCCGTGGCGGGGGATCTGCTGCTCTACCGGGCCGGCCACGTGCACAAGGAAATCTCCGACCGCAAGGAACCGGTGAGCACGTTTTTCCTCGTGTTCAAGGCGGAGGAGGCGGCGCTCAATCACTTTGACCTGCGCCTGCGCGACGCCGACGGTCGGGTGCGGCAGATGGCGGCGTGGCTGGTGCGCGACCACCGGGCGGGCGTGGCCCCGGAACGCCAGACGCCGCTCCTGCGCGCCCTCCTGCACGAAACCCGCCGCCTCTGCGCCTCGCCGGTGGATCCCTGGCTCACCGACCAGCGCCAGCATATGCAGCAGAGCCTGACCGGGCGGATATACTTGGACGATCTTGCGCGGCGCTGCGGCATGAGCAAATTCGCCTACGTGCGCAAATTTCGCCGGCTCAGCGGCACCACGCCGATGCGCGACCTCCAGCGCATCCGGCTCAATCAGGCCCGCACCCTCATGCTGACGACGGGCCTGCCGGTGAAGGCGATCGCGCCGGCCGTCGGCCTCGGCGACGAATATCAGTTGTCGAAACTGTTCCGCCGGCATTTCCGGCTTTCGCCGCGGGAAATGCGCGCCCGCCTGCGGCGCAAGCGCGTCCGTTGAAGTGGACGTTAAAGCGAATAGGGAAGTGACAGCCGGCAGGATTCCTGAACTGTTCCCCGCACCCTGCCCATGACCGCCAACCCCGCCCGCACCCGCACCGGTGGCTTCGCCATCGGACTCCGTCTCACCGGCCCGCTCGCCGCCCAGCCTATCGCGGAAACCGCGGCGTGGGCCGTGCGCGAAGGCTTCGCCTGCGTTGACATCTTCTCCGGCGTGCAGGCAACGGCGTCCGAATGGCGGCAGGCGGGCCTGCCGGTCGGCACGGCCGATCTGCTCGGCCGCGAGTGGGGCGGCATGCTCTCGGCCGATGCGGGCCGGCGCCGCGAGGCCGTGGCCCTCGCGCAGGCGTCGGTGCGGGCGGCGTCGGCGCAGGGCATCCGGATCCATTTCGTGGTCATGCTGGCCGAGGACGTGAATCTCCCGCGCAAGGAAACCTTCGGTTACATGGTCGAGAGCTACGGCCAACTGCGCGACCTCCTGCGCGCGACCGACACGCGCATCGCCATCGAAGGCTGGCCGGGCTGCAACGCGCATTGCTGCACGCCGGAGTCCTACCGTGCGTTTCTGCAGGAGATGAATTCGCCGCACTACGGCATCAACTACGATCCCTCGCACCTCATCCGCATGGGCATCGATCCGCTGCGCTTCCTGAAAGAATTCGCGCCGCAGGTGGTGCACGTCCACGGGAAGGACACCCTGATTGATGCGGAGCGGCTGTATCAGCTCGGGCACGAACAGGCGCCGGTTTTTGCGGAAGGTTTCGCATGGGGCGGCTCGTATTGGCGCTACACCATTCCGGGCGCGGGCCGCGCTCCTTGGTCTGCGCTGCTCGCCGAATTGCAGGCCGTGAACTACGCCGGCTTTGTTGCCATCGAACTGGAGGACGTGGACCACAACGGCACCGTCGCCGGCGAACAGCGCGGCTTCCTCGCGGCCCGGGATTTTTTGCGTCAGGCCTGATGGCGCTGGTGGCCGCACCAGCGAAGGCTGGCGGTGGGGGAGGGATTCGAACCCCCGGAACCTTGCGGTTCAGCGGTTTTCAAGACCGCCGCGATAGACCACTCTGCCACCCCACCCGAATGCGGGAAAAACTCGGCGAAACGCCGGGCTTGTCGAGCTTTCTCGGGGCGGGCAGGCTGGCGGCATGACGCGCAGTGCCAACCCCGGCCCCGCGGTGGCGGAGATTCAAGGTCTCTACGGCCCCTTCACGTTTTCCGAGAAACTGCTCCAGCAGATCTGGGCGCGCGGCGATTTTGACCGGAGCCGGTTGGCGACGACCGACGGACGGCAGGTTCGGGTGCTCGACCCCGGCCGCTGGAATGCGCTGGGTGGGCCGGATTTTCGCGGGGCGCGATTGCGCTTTGACGGCGGAGGCGTGGTGCAGGGCGATGTGGAACTGCACCTGCACGCAGGCGACTGGGCCGCGCACCGGCATGCGGCCGATCCGGCCTACGAGGGGGTCCGTCTGCACGTCGTCCTGTTTCCACCGCCGGCGGATCACCGCACCGTCGCGGGAGATGGGCGGGCGATCCCGGTCGCGGCCTTGTTGCCTTTGCTGCACTGCGACCTTGAGGAATATGCCGCCGAGGCGGCGGTGGAGCAGTTGGCGGGCCGGCCGCTGGATCATGCGCTCGGGTTGCTGCGCGGACTTGCGCCGGACGAGCTGGCGGCAGAGCTGGTCAAACGCAGCGAGCGGCGCTGGGCGCAGAAAGTGCATTTCGCGCGGTTGCGCGTGGCCAAGCTTGGTTGGGCGCAGGCCTGTCATCACGCGGCGTTGGAGATTCTCGGCTACCGTTTCAACCGCGCTCCGATGTTGCGCGTGGCCGCGGCCCATCCCCTGGCCGTTTGGACCGGCGGCGAACGCGGGGCCGATGAGATTTTTGCAACGGAAAGCTGGAGCCTGCAGGGCGTGCGGCCCGCGAATCACCCGCGCACGCGGCTGCGGCAATATGCGGCTTGGACGACGGCGGTTCCCGACTGGCCCGTGCGGCTCGAGGCCTTCGGGCGAGAGTTGCCGGAGGTGGTTGCGAGCGAGGAGACCGCCCGGGTGCGGCGTGAACACCGGCTGGTGGCGCTTGGCGGGCGTTGGCGGGCGCAGATTTGTGCGGGTCAGGCGGGAGGCAGCCGCTGGAACAACCTTGTGACCGACGGCTGGCTGCCCTTGTTGGCGGCCCGGACGGACCGGGCCCTGCACGGATTGTGGCACCATTGGTTTCCGGGCGACCTGCCGCCGACATGGCTGCGGGCACTCCGCGAACTCGATGTGTTCCGGAGCCCGTCGGCACCGGCCTGCCACGGCCCCGCGCAGGGCCTGCTGGACCGCCTCCTTGCGTCCGGGCCGGCGGGCGACCGGCCGAGGGCTTGACAAGGTTTGCGGCCGGCGAATACGTTCACCGACTCAATCAAACTCACTTTTCAATAAGTGGGCCCTGCGGCCCGCTTTTTTTTTCCTTATTTATCAAGCATATGAGCAGCGAAATTCTATCCGTCCTGGAATATATGGAGAAGGAGAAGGGGATCGGTCGCGCCGACATGATCTCGACGATCACCAATGCGCTGAAAACTGCTGCGCAAAAGGGAGTTAACTCCGGTCAGGAGCTCAAGATTGAGATCAATCCGAAGAACGGGCAGATGCATGCCTGGGCCCTGCTCAAAGTGGTCGATTCCGTCAGCAATCCCAAGACCGAGATCCACATCGAAAAAGCCCAGGTCCTGAAGCCCGGAGCAGCCCTCGGTGAGCTCATCGAAAAGGAGATCGATCCGTCCACGCTCGGCCGCATCGCCGCGCAGACCGCGCGGCAGGCCGTCATGCAACGTCTGCGCCAGTTTGAAAAGGACCGCATCTACGACGATTTCAAGGATCAGGTCGGCAACATCGTCACCGGCACGGTCCGCCGCCGCGAACGCAACGACCTCTATATCGACCTCGGCAAGGCCGAGGCGATCATGCCCGGCAAGGAGCAGGTGCCGGCCGAGGAATACCAGCCGGGCGAGCGCATCCGCTGCCTGTTGATGTCCATCGACTCCACGCCGCGCGGCCCCGAGATCATCCTCAGCCGCGCGAGCCCGAAGTTCGTCCGCCGCCTGTTCGAGCTTGAGGTCACCGAGATCGCCGACGGCACCGTCAAGATCGAGGCCTTTGCCCGCGAGCCCGGCTACCGCACCAAGATCGCCGTCACCAGCACGGATCCGAAGGTGGACCCGGTCGGCGCCTGTGTGGGTGCCCGGGGCGCCCGCGTGAAGACCATCGTGCGCGAGCTCGGCGGCGAGAAGATCGACATCATCAATTATTTCGCGGACCCGAAGGCCATGATCATCGAGGCGCTGAAGCCCGCGGTGCCGCGCGAGATTATCATCAACGAAAAGGATCACCGCATCCTGCTCAAGGTGGCGACCGACGACCTCGCCGTGGCCATCGGGCGCAAAGGGCAGAACGCCCGGCTGACCTCCCGCCTCATCGGCTGGCGGCTCGACATCGAGGAGTTCAAGGCGATGGGCGACAACCCGCGCCAGACCGCCATCGATTCCCTCGTCAAGGCCTTCGCCCTTGATGCCGGCATCGCTGCCCGACTCGTGGACATGGGCATCAACTCGCCCGCCGCCTTCCAGGACGTCGAGGCCGACGATCTGGTTGATGCCGGGTTCGCCGCCGAGGAAGCCCAGGACATCATCACCCGTGTTAACCAGCAGCCCCAGTCGTAATTTTTCCGCATCCAGCAACGCATGAGTATTCGCATCCACAAACTGGCCGAGGAACTCGGCCTAGATAACAAGGATATGTTGGCGCTCCTGAAGGAGCGGAACATCATCCGCCCGGATGTGAAGTCGGTGTCGAGCACGGTTGACAACATCAGCGCCGACGCGCTGCGCGAGGAGTTTGCCGCCAGGAAAACGGCTGCGCCCGCTGTCTCCGCGACCCCGGCCGAACCGGCGGCTACGGCCGAGGCCGCTGCGCCCAAGGTCAGCCTGCCGCCGGGAGTGTTTGTCAAATCGAAGGAAGATGTGGTGCGTGAGAAAGAGGCGGCGGCCGCCGCGGCCAAAGCCGCGCCCGCTGCCCCGGTGACTCCGCCGGTTCCGCCGCGGCCGGCTGCACCGCTGACGCCGGTCAAGGCCCCGATGGCTCCGCCACCGATTCCGCGGCCCGTCGCGCCGGCGGCTCCGGCTGCCGTGCGTCCGGTTTCGCCTCCGGCCGTGCCTGCGCCCGTGGCCAAAGCTCCGCCGCCCGCGTCCGTGCCGCCGCCACCGGTTCGTCCTGCCGTGTCTCCCGGCATGCCCAAACCGCCGCCGCCCGCCGCCGGCGCTCCGGCCCCTGTGACCGTGCCCATGGCCGCTCCGGCCCAGGCCGCGGCTGCAGATGGCGAGATCAAGATCATCCAGATCAAACCGCCCATCATCGTGCGCGACTTCGCGACGGCGCTGGGCCTGAAGCCGTTCAAGCTCATCTCCGAGCTCAACCAGGCGGGCGGCTTCGCCTCCATGAACTCGGCCATCGATGAGCCCATGGCCATCAAGGTGGCGGAGAAGCACGGCTTCATGCTTGAGATCAAGCATCGCGGCGAAGCCCAGAAAGCGCCGGCCGCCGACGACAAGGACAAGCAACGCAAGCTGGCCGAGGAAGAAGAGGTCCGCAATCTCGCACCCCGGCCCCCGGTGGTCTGCATCCTGGGCCACGTTGACCACGGCAAAACCTCCCTCCTCGATGCCATCCGCAAGGCGGATGTGGCCGCGGGCGAGGCCGGCGGCATCACCCAGCATATCGGCGCCTACCAGATCGAGCACAACGGCCGCAAAATCACCTTCCTCGACACCCCCGGCCACGCCGCCTTCACCAAGATGCGCGCCCGCGGCGCCGAGGTCACCGACATCGCCGTGCTCGTCGTGGCGGCGGACGACGGCTTCATGCCGCAGACCGACGAGGCGCTCAAACATGCCCAGAACGCCAAGGTCGCGCTCATCGTGGCCGTCAACAAGATGGACGTGAAGGGCGCCAACCTCGACCGGGTGAAGCAGCAGATGCAGGAGCGCAACATCGCGCCGGAAGACTGGGGCGGCGAAACCATCGTGGTGCCGGTGGCCGCGATCAAGAACCAGGGCATCAGCGAGCTGCTCGAAATGATTCTCCTGCAGGCCGACGTGATGGAGCTGAAGGCCAATCCCAAGGCCGACGCCGAGGGCGTCATCATCGAGTCCGAGATCGACTTTGGGCGCGGCCCGCTGGCCACCGTGATCGTGCAACGCGGCACCCTGAAGGTGGGCGATGCGATCGTGAGCGGCGCCCAGTTTGCCAAGGTGCGCGCGATGTTCGACGACATGGGCCGCAATCTCAAGGAAGCGCCGCCGGCCATGCCGGTGCGCGTGATCGGCTGGTCGGGCACGCCGGACAGCGGCGCGACCTTCAAGGCCGTCAAAAACGTCCGCGTGGCCGAAGGCCTTGCCGAGGAGGAACAGCTGCGGCTCAAGAAGGCGGTCACCACCGCCGCCGCGGCCCCGAAGGAGGTTTCGGTGGAGCAGCTCTTCGCCAACATCGCCGCGACCCAGGCCAAGGTCCTCAAGGTCATCGTGAAGACCGATGTCTTTGGCTCCGCCGAGGCGCTGCGCAATGTTCTCGAAGGCATCAAGAGCACCAAGGTGACCCTGGAGATCGTCTCCACCGAGGTCGGCCTCATCACCAAGAACGACGTGCTCATGGCCGGTGCCGCCGGCTCCGTCATTCTCGGCTTCCACACCAAGCTGGAAAACGGCGTCACTCCGCTCGCGAAGCACCACAACGTGCGGATCGAGACCTTTGATATCATCTACGAGCTTGCCGACAAGGTGCGCGAGATGATGGCCGACCTGCTCGAGCCCGACTTGAAGGAGATCAAGCTCGGCGGTGCGGAGGTCCGCGCCGTGTTTCCGCAGGGCAAGGGCTTTGTCGCCGGCTGTCTCGTCACCGAGGGCAAGATCACCCGCAACGCCGCGGCCCGCCTGCGGCGCAAGAAGGAGATCGTCCACGAGGGCCGGATCCAGACGCTCAAGCGTTTCAAGGACGACGCCAACGAGGTCCGCGCCGGCCTCGAGTGCGGCGTCAAGCTCGACGACTTCAACGGCTACGAGGTGGGCGATGTCATCGAGGTTTACGAAGTGCAGAAGGTGCGAGCTTCGCTCTAATTTTTGATTTTCGATTCTTGATTTTCGATTGATTCAGTCGGCGATTAAGAAATCTAAAATCGGGAATCCAAAATCGTAAATCCGATGAGCAACCGCACCCTCAGGGTCAACGAGCTGATCCAGCGCGAGCTCAGCGCCATCCTGCGCCAGCATTACCAGAGCGAGGCGGTGTCCGTCACCATCACCGAGGTGCGGGTTTCGCCCGATCTGCGTGACGGCCGGGTCTTCGTGGCCGTGGTGGGCGACGCGGAGCAGGCGCAGGAAAAACTGCGCTGGCTGCGCCGCACGGCCCCGGCCATCCGCGAGGAAATCGGCCGCCGGGTGACGTTGAAATACCTGCCGAAGTTTGAGTATGTGCTCGATCATTCCGCCGAGCGCGGCACGCGGCTGATGCGCCTGTTGGATGAGGTTAAAGGCCCGGAGGAGGAGCCGGATCAGCCGTGAGCACTCCGGTCCATTATCCCGCGCTGGCCGCAGGATTCACCGGGGCGCTGGCCGCGATGACGGGCCGCCGGGTCGCCGTGATCGGGCATGCCCGGCCGGATGGCGACTGCATCGGTTCGCAGGTCGCGCTCTGCCGCGCGCTGCGTTCACGCCGGATCGACGCCGTGTGCGTCAATCCCGATCCGGTGCCGCGGCGGCTGCAGTTTCTGGTGAAGGACACCCCTTTTGCCCCCATCGAATCCGTCCTGCCGGAGGCGGCGCGCCATGTCGCCGTCTTTGTGGATTGTGCGGACGGCGCCCGCGCGGGCGAGCGCATCAAGGCGGCGTTTCCCGCGCCGCTGGCGATGGTGGATCACCACCTTTCCAACGCCGGCTATGCCGTCCACAACCTGCTCGATACCGGGTCGTCCGCCACCTGCGAGATCCTGGCCGGCCTGCTGCTCGACCAGGGGCTGCCGATTGATGCGGTCTCGGCCCAGGCGCTTTATGCCGGCATGCTGACGGACACCGGCCAGTTTCGCTTTGCATCCACGTCGCGCCGCACCCTCCAGCTCGCGGCCGAGCTCCTCGCCTGCGGCGCCCAGCCCAGCGAGGTGGGCTACCATCTCTACGAGCGCGAAAGCCTCGGCAAGATGCGGCTGCTCCAGCATTATCTGGCTTCGCTGCGCCTGGAGTGCGGCGGCCGCGTCTGCCTCGGCACGCTGGCCGCGGGTGTGTTTGAGGAAACCGGCACCACCGCCGAGGACACCGAGGGTCTGGTGGATTATGCGCGTTCCATCGACGGTGTGGATGTGGGCGTGCTGATCGAGGAGCGCCCCGACGGCGGCCGGAAGGCCAGTCTGCGGGCCAAGGAACCGGCCTACCGCGTGGACCTGATCGCCGGCCAGTTTGGCGGCGGCGGACACGCCTGCGCCGCGGGCCTCAATCTCAAGACCGATGCCGCGGATTTCTATGCGCGGCTCGTGGCCGCGATCACGCGTCAGGTGGCGGTGGTGGATGCGGCCAGGAAGACCGGCGCATGATCGGCCGGCCGAAAGAACTCGAGGGCGTGCTCCTCGTGGACAAACCCACGGATCACACCTCCCACGACGTGGTGGCGCGACTGCGCCGCAAGCTGCAGATGAAGCGCATCGGGCATGCCGGCACCCTTGATCCCATGGCGACGGGCCTGTTGATCATGCTGGTCGGCAAAGCCACCAAGATCTCCCAGTATCTCATCAGCCTCGACAAGGAATACGAGGGCACGATCGAGCTCGGCAAGGTGACCGATTCGCAGGACGCGCAAGGCCAGGTGATGGAGACCAAGCCGGTGCCTCCTTTGACCGAGCCGGAACTGCGTGCGGCGATGCAGGGTTTCCTCGGTGACCAATACCAGACGCCGCCGATGTATTCCGCCATCAAGATCGGCGGTGTTCCGCTCTACAAATCGGCCCGCAAGGGCGAGGAGGTCGAGCGCGAGCCGCGGTTCATCCGGGTGTCGGCCTTCGATCTCACCCGGTTCGGGTTGCCGACCTTCGATTTTCGGCTCCGCTGTAGCAAGGGCACCTACGTTCGCACGATTGCGCATGACCTCGGGCAGCGGCTGGGATGCGGCGCCAACCTGGCCGCGCTGCGCCGGACGGCGACCGACCGGTTTCATGTGAACCAGGCCCTGACCCTCGACCAGATCGAGGCGCTGTCCCTGCCCGAGATCGACAAACGCCTGATCCCGGTGCGCGAGGCGGCACCGAGTGTCGCGTTGTGAACCCGCCCCTCCAGTTCGCCGGCCTTGAGCAAGCGGACCTGCCGGCCCGGCCGCTGCACCTGGCCATCGGCATGTTCGACGGCGTGCACCTTGGCCACCAGGCGGTCATTGCGGCGGCCACCGCGGCCGCGCGGCAGGACGGCGGCCTGGCGGCGGTGCTGACCTTCTGGCCGCATCCGAGCATCTTTTTCCGCGCCGGCCGGCCGGTCCGCCTGTTGATGACGCCCGAAGCCAAAGCGCGGATTCTCGGCGGGCTGGGGATTGCGGCCATCATCACGCAGACCTTTACGCCGGAGTTTGCGGGCATCGCGGCGGAGGATTTTTTGCCGTTACTGCGGCGTCACTTGCCGAAGCTCGCGGGCGTCTATGTGGGCGACAACTGGCGTTTCGGCCGTGGCCGGACGGGGGACGCTGCGTTGCTGCGGCGTCAGGGCGCCGAGCTCGGGCTTAAGGTTCTGGCGCTGCCCCGGCTGGAGCAGGCCGGTGCGCCGATCAGCAGCACGCGGATCCGCGAGCTTGTTTCCTGCGGCGACATGAAGGCGGCGAGGCAACTGCTGGGCCGGCCCTATTTTGCCGAGGGCACCGTGGCACCGGGCCGGCAGCTGGGCCGGCAGCTGGGTTTTCCGACCCTGAATATCGCCTGGGCGCCCGACCTGCAGCCCCGCTACGGCGTGTATGTGGTGGAGGTCGGCCGGGAAAAATCTTCGCAGCCGCGGCGCGGCGTGGCCAACTACGGATTGAGGCCGACCGTCGAGGAGACGAAGGAGCCGCGGCTGGAAGTTCATGTGCTGGGCGAGTGTCCCTTCGGTCCGGGTGACACTTTGCGGGTTGACTGGATGTCCTTTGTGCGGCCCGAACAAAAATTCCCCGATCTGCCGGCGCTGCGGGTGCAAATCGAGCGGGACCTCGCCGTGGCCGCGGCCTACGCTACCTGAGGACTGTGGGGCCCGGCGGTGCCTAAGCCCCGCGAAAGACCAGCGCCACGTTGCTGCCGCCGAAGCCGCTGCTCGTGCTCAGGATGGTGCCGGGCGATGCCTCTGCGGTGTTGCGGGGAAGATTGAGGCCGGCGCAGGCTTCGTCGGGCGTCTGCAGGTGGGGATTGCCGGGTATGAACCCGTCCTTCAACGCCAGCGCGCAAAAGGCTGCCTCCATCACGCCGGCCATCGAAAGCGGGTGGCCGGTGAGGCCCTTGGTGCTGCTGACGGGCGGGTGCGCGCCGGTGGCGGTGAATACCTGCGCCAGCGCGACGGCCTCCGATCGGTCGCCGGCGGGCGTGGAAGTGGCGTGGGCGTTGATGTAGCCGATATCGGCCGCCGTCAGGCCGGTGTCGGCGAGCGCGCGACGGATCGCGCTGACGAGTCCGGCGCCCTCGGGATGGGAAATGGCGATGTTGTGGCCGTCACCGGCCTGGCCCCAGCCGGCGAATTCGGCATACACCGGGGCGCCGCGATTGCGGGCGAAGTCCGCTTCTTCGAGAATCATGGCCACCGCGCCGCCTGCGCCTACGAAACCGTCGCGCGCCGCATCGAAAGGACGCGAGGCGGTGGCGGGATCGGGATTGGTTGAAAGCGCCCCCATGCCGTGGAACGGCAGGATGCTCTCGGCGGTGGCTTCCTCGGCCCCCACGACGATCATGCGCTGCTGGCGACCGAGGCGAATGTCGTCGAGCGCGCAGCCGAGCGCGTGGCTGGAGGAGGCGCAGGCGGCCACAAAGCCGCCGACGGCTCCACGGATGCCGTAGTGCGCCGCGAGGTTGAAATTGAGCGTGCCGGCGATGGACGACACGACGCTCAGCGGGTGGCAGCGCTCGCCCCGGGCCTCCAGCAAGCGGTTGACGTGGTAATATGCGAGCAGGGTGGAGCCGGCGGACGCGCAGTAGAGGCCGGTGGCGCCGTCGGTCAGCGCCGCGGACTCAAGGCCGGCGTCCGCCACGGCTTGTTCAATGGCACAAAGGGCGTAGAGGCCGTGCGGCGAGAGGCCGCGCAGCACCTCGCGCGGCAGCCGGTAACGGTCGGGCCAGCGCCAGTCGCGCCAGTGCGGCGTGTTGGCGGTGAACTCTTTGACCGTGCCCAGCACCTTTACCGGGATGGACGGGTTCCCGAGAAACTCCACCTGCTCGAGTCCGTGCCGGCCTTCGCGAAGGCTGCGGGTGACGCCCGCGCGGTCGTTGCCGATGCAGGTGATGAATCCCAGTCCGGTGATGACGGCTTGGCGGGGCATGCCGCAGTCGTCTCAGGCGGCCGGAAGCGAGGCAAGCTTGGTGCGGATAAAGCCGCGCAGGTCACCGATGGTGCGGAGCCGGACCAGCTCCTTGTTGGCGATGGTCACGCCGAACACCTCCTCCAGCATGAAAACCGCGTCCGCGATGGAAACCGAGTCGATGCCCAGGTCGCCGGTCAGCGTCATTTCATCCGTGACGATGGGCGGGATGGAGTCCTGCCGCTTGGCCGGCACGTGGTCACGCATGATGGCAATGACCACTTCGTCGGCCGCCGCCGGATCGCGGGTGGCCGCGAAGCGCGAATAGCTCGCCTGCACATGGACGGGAAACTGCCGGAGCAGCTCCTCGGGTGTCGGTGCGGCGAAATGGTTGGGCTGGGTGTTGGATTCCATCGGGGATGCAATGGCTTGGAGCCGCAGCAGGCCGGCAGCAAGCCAAGGGGGAGGAATTGAGGGTTGCAGGATGGGCAGGGCAAATAATTTAGAAAGTTTTTACGCGCAAACGCACACGGCTTACATCTGAATGCGGGTGAACGCGGCACCGCGCGAACGCGCTTCCGGCAACCAACTTCATTTTCCCGAATCTACACCCGCATGTCCGGTTTGCTCCGAATCCTCTTGCTGCTGCTCGTGCCGTGCCTGCCGCTGTTCGCGCAGCCGCTGGTTTTGCCCCCGCTGACGGGCGAAATGTCCGGTCGGATGGAATGGCGCAAACTTGCGGGTGCCGCGCCGGTGGACTGGCGCCTGACGCTGCTTTCGCCGGCAGACGGCCCCGCGGCGATGCGGTTGCAACTTGTGCTGACGGCGCCGGGTCTCGCGGCGCAGGTGGAAGTGCTGCCGGCCGCCGGAACTTGGCGGGTGATGGATGGAGAGATTGATTTGGCGGTCTGGCTCAGACCCTTGGCGATGGCACTGGCGATCGACTTGCCGCCGGACTTGGAGGGCAGCGGCAAGCTGCGGCTGGCCGGTGAGGGGACCTGGCGCGGAGGCCGCCCGGACGGGGGGCTGACCGTTGATCTCACCGAAGGCCGGTTGGCGGGCGGCGGCGGAGCTTGGCAGGCGGCGCCGGTCGCGCTGTCCATGACGGTGGGATTGGCGGAGGGTGGGCCGCGGCTGCAGTCAGCGCGCCTGACCATCGCCGCGGCGAGCGGTTTCGGTCTCATGCTGGAGCAGCTGGAACTGACGGCCACGGGGATGGACGATGGGCGCGTGCAAGTGGCGCAGGCCACGGCCCGTGCCTTGGGCGGACGGATGACGCTTGCGCCCTTTGTTTTTGATCCGGCGGTGCCCGCGGTGACGAGCAGCTTGGAACTCGAAGGTCTGGACCTCGCGGAACTCAGTCATCTGCTGCCCACGGCGCTGAGCGAGGCAAGTGGACGCATCAACGGTCAGGTGGGGTTCGATTGGAACCTGGCCGGCGGCGCCCGCGCCGGCCGGGGTGAATTGACCGTCAGTGCGGACACGCCTGCCGCATTGCGGCTCGCGCCGGCTCCGGGTTTCCTCACGGAACGGGTGCCGGCGCGCATCCAATTGCTGCCGGCCTGGCTCGGCCCGCTGGCGCGCTGGTTTGCGCCGGAGAATCCCGCCCATGGCACCCTGAGCGACATCGAGCTGGGCCGGCAGCCGCTGCAGGTCGAGCAGCTCCGGGTGGAACTCCGGCCGGATGGACCGGACGGCGCGCGTTCGGCGACCGTGATGGTGGCGGCACGCCCGGCCTTGGGCGGCGCGGTGGAGCGGGTTACATTCACCATCAATGTGTCCGGTCCGCTGGACCAGGTCGTGCGCCTGGGGCTCGATGACCGGGCCCGGCTGAATTTTCGCAGTGGCCGGTGAAACCCGGATTGCCCCGGCGGGTCTTCACCTTCACCATGTGCCCCATGTCCCGAAGATTTTTCCTGCTTTTGCCCGCCGTCCTGCTGGCCGGCTGCATTCACGTGAAGATGGATCCGATCCAGGTCCACGCGACCTTGGACGTGAACGTGAAGATCGATCAGGCGCTGGACGACTTCTTCGGCGACCTTGACCGCCGCTCCACCACGATGCAGGCCGAACCCAGAAAATAATCATGAAAACACCGCTTTGCCGTTTCCTGTTTGCGATGTTCGTTCTCCTACTCGCGGCCCCTGCCGGCCGGGCTGAGGATGCCGCGGCCGTTCGCGACCGTATGGCCGCGCGTCTGCCGCAGATCGACAGCCTCAAGGCGGCCGGCGCGCTGGGCGAAAACAACCGGGGCCTGCTGGAAACCCGTGAAGGCTCCTCCGGCGCGGCGATCGCGGCCGAGGAGAACCGCGATCGTGAGTTCGTTTATGCGGAGCTCGCACGCCGCACGGGCTCCAGCGCCGACGCGGTGGGCCGCGCCCGCGCCCGCCAGATCGCCGCCGCCAGTGCGCCGGGAGTCTGGCTCCAGCGTGAAAACGGCGAGTGGTATCGCAAGTAGCGTTCGACACACGGTTGTAATCCGGGCAGCCGTTTGTCCCGCCGTGCGTCCGGTCCTCCCAAAGTGGGTTGGACTGCCGGCAGAACGTGGTGGATTCGCGTCATGCCTCCGCCCGATTCCGTTACTCCTGTGGTTTCATCAGTGGACTCCGCGGTCAGCCCGCGTTTGCCGCCGTCCATGCCGGCCGGGAGAAAATCCCGCGCCAATTGGCTGCTCATGGTGCTGATGGCCGTGGCAGGAGCAGCGGTCGGCTATTTTTGGCGCCAAATATGCAGCACCTCTTGTGCTGCCTGCCGGCGGCACCCGGGTGGTCAAGCTGATGGTGCTGGCCGCCGTGCCCTTGGTGTGGCTGTTCACCGTCGGCTGGCATGAACTCGGTCATCTGGCCGGAGGCCGGCTGGCCGGGGGCCGCTTTCTGCTCTATATCATCGGGCCATTCCAGTGGCAGCGCACCCCGGCGGGGATTCGTTTCAGTTGGAATCGCCGCATCAACCTCGCCGGGGGCATGGCGGCGTGCCTGCCGGTGGACCAGAAGAACCTCCCGCATCGCTTCGCGCTGATGATTGCCGGCGGGCCGTTTGCCAGCCTGCTGTTGGTTGTGCTGGCCCTCTGGGTGGCAGCCGCCTGTGCCGCCGCCGGGCTGGTGTGGCCCCAGCATGTGGCGATGCTCACGGCCTTGATGTCGGGCGTGATCTTTTTGGTCACTGCGCTGCCGGGCGAAGCCGGCGGCCTGCGCACGGATGGCCGCCGGCTGGTGAATCTGCTGGGCCGGGACGCAACGGCCCGGCAGGAAGCGGCACTGCTGGCACTTACGGTTGCAGGCCTCAACGGCACGCGGCCGGCCGCCTTTGCGCCCGACTGGCTCAGGGATGCGACCGCGGTCAATCCCGGCTCGTTGCACACGCTTTACGGACATCTCAACGCCTACCTGCATCATGCCGACCGCCGGGAATATGTCGCGGCCCAGCGCGAACTGGATGCGGCTGTTGCGGGCGAGACCTGCCTGCCGCCCTTCATGCGCAACTTGCTGCGCGCGGAGTATGCCTGGCTGCTGGCCGTGGCCACGGCGGAAACCCCCGCGGCCCGGGCTTGGCTCGAAACGGCCGGCCCGACGGATTTCGATCCTGCGGCGCGCTTGCGGGCGGAAGCGGCGGTGCTTCTGGCCGAAGGCCGGAAGACCGAGGCCGCCGCCAAGGCCCGCGAGGGATTGAAGGCGCTCGAGCAAGCCAGTCTATCGCCGGTCAGAAACGAGTTTGCCGCGGAAGCGCTCGGGGCCGTGCTCCGCGCGTCGGCCTAAACCGGCATTGCGCAGCAGCGATAATTCCGGATGCTGCGGCCATGGACCGCCGCCTCCTATGGTTCCTCGCACTGCTCGGCCCGGTGTTTGTCTGGTCGGCGATCGGGCCGCGTGACCGGCTGACCTGGTGGCTGGAGGTCGCGCCTGTGCTCATCGGCGTGCCGCTCATCGTGGCCGTGCAACGGCGGTTTCCGCTCACTTCGCTTTTGTTGGTCCTTGTCTGGCTGCACGCGGTCATCCTGATCGTGGGCGGGCACTACACCTACGCGCTGGTGCCGGCCGGGGATTGGGCGCGCGAGTGGTTCGGCTGGTCGCGCAACAACTACGACAAGCTCGGTCATTTTGCACAGGGGTTTGTGCCGGCGATCCTGGCCCGCGAAATTTTGCTTCGCACCTCGCCGTTGCGGGACCGGGGCGACGGCCGGCCGAGCCGCTGGCTCGGCTTCCTGGTGGTGAGCGTGTGCCTGGGGTTCTCGGCTTTCTACGAGCTCATCGAATGGGTTGCGGCGCTGCTCTCCCGCGAGGCGGCGGAATCGTTTCTCGGCACGCAGGGCTACGTTTGGGACACGCAGAGCGACATGGCCTGGGCGCTGGGCGGCGCCCTTCTCGCGCTCCTGCTGTTGTCCCGCTGGCACGACCGGCAGCTGGCCCGGCTGGCGGCGGCGTGACTTTTTGCGATTCACATCCGCGGGCGGCTTCATTGCTGTAGGCCGTGCCTTCCGCCGTCATGCCCGATTCCACACGCCCGCCGCCGGCGTTTCTCGGCGCCCTGTTGCTGGGCGGCGCGTTTCTGCTGTTTGTGACCTGGGACCAATCCCATTGGTGGCGGGCCAAGGAAGATTACACGTTCGGGTGGCTGGTCCCGCTTTTTTCCGCCTACGTGGTCTTTGACCGTTGGCCGGCGATCCGGCGGGCGCTGCAAGCCTGCGCGGTGCCGGGCAGTCCGCGTGCCGCGGGTCCGGCCCGGTGGCTGCTGGGGCTGGCGGGCGGCGGTCTGCTGTTGGGCGGTGCACTGATGTTTTTGCTGGGCGCGTTTTATCGCGCGGGGGCGGGGGCCTCGCAGCCGGGCACGTTGGCCATCACCATGGGCACGGTCGCGATCGTCTTTGCGCTGCTCTGGCTGAACGCCCCGGAGAGTCCGGCGCCGGTGAGGGCGGGTTTGCTGGCGGACGCCCGCGTGCGCTTGGTCGCGCTGTTTCTTTTTCCGGGGCTGATCTGGTTTGTGTCCGCGCCGATGGTTTCGGTGGTGGAGAACCAGCTGAGCCTGTTTTTGCTGCGCAAGGTGGTCACCGTCGTGTCCTTTGTCTTCGATGTGCTGGGGATGCCGGTGGAGCAGGAGGGCAACGTGCTGCTGCTCCCGACGGGCCGAGTCGGCGTGGCGGATGCCTGCTCCGGCATCCGGTCGCTGACGGCCTGCCTGTTTGCCGGCTCCTTCCTCTCAGCGGTCTTCCTGGACCGGCTGTGGAAAAAGGTCGCGCTGGTCTCGGCCTCTTTGGTGTTGGCTTTCGTGACCAACCTCATGCGCAGCCTGTTTCTGACGGGCTGGGCCTACCACCACGGCCCCGATGCCATCGAGGGCACGGTGCATGATGTGGCGGGCTACGCGGTGCTCGGTCTGACGTTGGTCGGCCTGCTGATCCTGCTGCCCCTGTTTAACCTGCGGTTGGGCGTGCCGGACGAATCTGCTGCCCTCACGGAGCCGGCCGAAACTCCTGACTCCAAGGATTGAGAGCCGCCGGCGGCACCGCGATCTGCACCTGGCCGTGTGCGGTCGCGACATGGCAGGCATTGCAGGTCTGGATCATGGCGGTGTAGCGCCGGTCAAAGAGTGCGGCATCCCGGGCTTTGACGGCTTCCTCCACCGATTCGACGGCCGGCATGAGCATGGTGCGGACAAGCGCGCTGATATCGTGCCCCTCGTCCACGACGCCGGCGTTGATGAGATCCCCGGCGGTCTCCTCGATCTCGTGCAGATAAAAATCCGCGAGCTCCCAGTTTTCCGCCGCGGCGGCCCGGCCGAGTTTGTCGGTCCAGCGCTGGATCCAAGCCATGGTGATGCCGACCTCGTGCACGGGCTCGGCGGGAGCGAGCCGGGCCTCGATCGCCCGAAAGCGGGCCTCGTTCGTCCGCAGGCTGACCGCCATCAGCAGGCAAAGGGCGACAAGCAGCGCGGCGAGCAGGGAGAGGAAAAATTTCATGGGTCCACCCAAGGCCATGACCGGCGGCGGGTCAACCGGCCTGTGGGCGGATTATTTTTCCGTCGGCGGGCCACCGGCGGGCAGCACCGTCACCCGGAATGCCTGGTCGGCCCCGAGGTAGCTCCGGGCCAGCGCGGTGAGTTCCTCGGCGGTGATGGACTCGATGTCGGCGAGCCGCGAGCGGGCCCAGTCCAGCACCTCGGGTTTGCTCTGGGCGCGGGCGAGCACGGAACCGTGCCAGTAGGCGTTGTCGCGGAGGGATTCGCGGATGCTGGTGAGCTGGGGCAGCTTGGCCCGTTCCAGCTCCTCGGCCGTCACGCCGTCGCGGTGGAGGTCGGCGGCGATCTGCACGACGGCCTCGCGGATGAGCGCGGCCTGTTCCGGATCCACGGTCACGCTGGCCTGCATCCAGCCGTAGCCGGGGAAGACCTCGCTGGTGGTGCTGCCGGCGCCGGGGCTGTAGGCGCCGCCGAGTTCATTGCGGATTTTCACGCGCATCCGGTCGCGCAGCACGCTCCCGAGCAGGTTGAGCCGGCGCGCGGTCTGCACGTCCCGGCCGTCGGTGGTCCGCCAGTAAAGCACCACGAGGCCTTTCGGAATTTCGGTGACGACATGATAGGTTTGATCAAAAGGCCGCTCCGGCAGGCTGAGCCGGCGCAGCGCCTCGTCGTCCGCAGCGGCATTCCGCGGGGGCAGGGCGCCGAAGGTCCGCGCGGCCGCGGCGATGGCGGCTTCGACTTCGAAGTCGCCGACGAGCGAAAGTTCGAGCGGGCCGTGGGCCAGATCGCCGGCCAACCAGGCGCCGACTTCCTCCAGGGTGCGCTGCTCCATTTCGGCCTGGGCCGGCATGCCGAAGCGGTGGTCGCCGCCGGCGAGGAGGGCTTGCACTTCGAGGTTGAGCGGGCCGGAGGGAGTGTGGGCGAAGCTGCGATACATCTGGACGATGCTTTCCCTGGCTTGGCGCAGGGCTTCGGGGCGGTAGCCGGGATCGGTCAGGTGCGCGGCCAGCAGCTGGAGTTGCAGCAACAGGTCATCGGGCGTGGTCATGCCGCCCAGCGAAAAGGCATCCGCGGCCACGCTGAAGCCGGCGCCGACATTGCGGCCGGCCAGGATGCGGCGAAGGTCGTCCGCGCTGTGGCGGCCGAGCCCGCCCGCGGTGTAAGTGCTGCCGGCGAGCCACGCCAGCCCGGGCCGGTCGGCGGGCTCCGTCAGCCGGCCGGAGCCGAAGCGGGCGCTCACGCGGATGCGGCCGGCCTCGAATTCCGTGGGCTTGAGGTTGAGGCGCACGCCGTTGGCGAAGGTGACGAGCGTGATGCCGAGGTCGGCGACCTGTTCGCGGGCGGTGATTTCCCCGACCGGGCCGAAGTCAACGTAGGCGAAGGATTCCGTGACAATGGCCGGCAGCGGGGCAACCGGTCGGGCCCGTGCGGCATCGTAGGTTGCGAGGATGGCCGCTTCCGCGTCGCCGGCGATGGGTTCGTTGCCGGAGACCATGACGTAGCGCCCGGGGGCCGACCATGCCTCGCGGAAAGCCCGCAGGCAGTCCTCGACCGTGACAGTGGCGAGCGCCGGACCGAGCAGGGCGAGGTTGTCGGACGGGTGCGTGAAAACCGTGTCGTTGGCGAGGCCGTTGACGAGCATCGTGGCCAGGTTGCCCGAGCGGCGGGTGGGCGCGGTGCGCACGGCCTGTTCCAGCGAGTTGCGGAAGGCGGCGGTGACCTCGGCGAGTTCCGCCGGCTGGAAACCGTGTTCGAGGACGCGGCGCAGTTCGTGTTCGGCGACGGTGAGCGCCTCGGCCCAGCGGCCGGGCTTGGCGGTCAGCCGGATGGCGCTGTTGCGGTAAAGGTCGTAGCCGAACGACACGCCGTTGCTGCCGCTGCTGAAGGGGGCGTCTTCTTCCTTGGCGAGGGTGGAGAGCCGGCGGTTGAGAATGTTAACGGCAATGGACCGGGGCAGATCGGCGAGCCGCTTGGCGGCGGTGTCGGGTTCGCGACCGTGCGCGGCGACGGTCTGGATTGAAACCGAGGTGGCCACCGCCTCGGGCTCAAGATGGTGGCGGGCCCGCACCCCTGCGAAGGCCGGGATCTGGCCGAGGTCGGGTTGCGGCCGGGCCGGCGCGCGGGCGGTGAGCCCGCTGAAGGCGGCTGTCAGCAGCGGTTCGGCCTCCTCGATGGTCGTGTCGCCGACCACGATCACGGTCATCAGCTCGGGGCGATACCAGGTGTCGTAAAAGTCCACGAATTCCTCCCGGGGGGCGGTGCGCACCACCTCCATCAATCCGATGGGCAAACGCCGGGGGAGCAGGGTGTCGCCGAGCACGAAGTTGAACTCGGCGACCAAAGCCCGGAAATCCACGGTGTCGCGGGTGCGCTCTTCGGCGAGGATCACGCCGCGTTCGGGTTCGAGCTGTTCGTCGAGGATCAGCAGCCCGCCGGCGTAGTCGGCAAAGATCCGGAAGCCCTCGGTCAGGGTGGCGGCGTCGTTTTGCGCGAGCTCCAGCATGTAAACGGTGCGGTCAAACGCGGTGTAGGCGTTGGAGTCGTTGCCGAAGCCCATGCCCATGCGCTGAAAAAACTCAATGAGCGTGCCGGGCGGGTAGTGCGTGCTGCCTTTGAAGGCCATGTGCTCGAGGAAGTGCGCCAGGCCGCGCTGGGGCTCGGTCTCCATGAAGGCGCCGGCCGCGACGCTGAGGCGCAGCGAGACCCGGCCGCGCGGCTCGGCGTTGGGGAGGATGATGTAGCGCACCCCGTTGGGCAGCTTGCCGAACCGGGCGGCCGGATCGGGCCGCAGGTCGCTGGCCTCATGGGCAAAGTCCGCGGTGGCGCGGAGGGGCAGGAGAAAAGCCAGCGCAAGGAGACCGGCGGTGAGACGGAACAGTCGGAACGGCATGCTTTCAAAGTGCCCTCATCGGTGGATACGCCAAAGCAAAAAGTCTCGGAATCGGCCCGAATGGGTATTTTGGACTATAGGCCATATCGCATGCTCTGGCTTTACCGACTGCTTTACCTGCCGGCCCTTTTGCTCGGGGCGCCTTACTACATGTGGCGCATGCGGCGGCGCGGCGGTTACCGCCAGGGTCTGGCCCAGCGCTTTGGCGCCGAGCCGGTGCTGCCCCCGAAGCAACCCGGCGTGCGGCGGATCTGGCTGCATGCGGTGAGCGTGGGTGAAATGCTCGCGGTGGGCCCGATGATCGAGGCCTGGCGCCGGGAGGGCGGGGTGGATGTTTATCTGACCACCACCACGAGCACCGGCCGGCGCGTGGCCGAGGAACGCTATGCCGCGATGGTCGCCGGCTTCGGCTACTTCCCGCTCGATTGGTGGCCCTTCAGCGCCCGGGCCTGGCGGCGGGTGCAGCCCGACGTGGTGATTCTGACGGAAGGCGAACGTTGGCCCGAGCATATCCATCAGGCGAAACGCCGTGGCGTGCCGGTGATCTGCATCAATGCCCGCATGTCGGACCGCAGCTTCCGGAACCTCCGGCGGGTGCGGCGCGCGGTGATGCCGCTGATGGCGGGCGTGACGCGGGTGCTGGCCTGCTCGGAGCATGATGCGGAGCGGTTTCGCGCGCTGGGCTTTCCGCCGGCCTGCATCGCCGTGACGGGCAACATCAAGCTGGACGTAAACATTCCCCTGCTGGCGGAGCCGGAGCGGGCGGCCCTGCGCCGCGAGCTTGGTTTGCCCGGCACCGGGCTGGTCCTGATGGGTTCGTCCACCTGGCCCGGTGAGGAAGCGGCCCTTTTGGCAACCCTGCGGCAGGCCCGGGCGGCGGGTTTGGACTGCACGCTTTTGCTCGTGCCCCGGCATGCCGAGCGACGGACGGAGATCGAGCTGTTGCTGCGTGACAGCGGGCTGTCACATCACTTCCGGTCCCGCGGACCGGCCCCGGCAGCGGTGGACATCGCCGTGGGCGACACCACGGGGGAGATGCGAAAGTTTCTGCAGCTGGCCGATGTCGTCTTCGTCGGCAAGAGCCTGCCGCCGCATACGGAAGGACAGACGCCGGTCGAGTCGGCCGTGCTGGGTCGCCCGCTGCTTTTCGGACCGGGGATGGGAAATTTCCGGCCGATTGCCGCCGAACTGCTGGCCTCCGGTGCGGCGCGCCGGGTTGCTGATGCGGCCGATCTCGCCCGGCAGGCGGTCGCTTTGCTGGGTGATGCCGATCAGCGCAACGAACTTTCCACCGCGGCCCGCAACTGGCATCGCACCAACACCGGTGCCGTGGAGCGCACGCTGGCTTTCATCCGCGCCCAGTCCGGTCGTCCCTGAGCCGGGGCTAGGTGCCCGCCAGTTCGACCGGGTGATCTTCGGCTTGCACCGCAGCGGAAGGCAGCGGGTGCCATTGCCGAAATTGCTCGAAGTTGACCAGTTCGTAACGGCCGTCGTGATGCTCGACGATGGCGGTGAGCGACTCGACCCAGTCGCCGGAGTTTAGGTAGTGGATGTCGCCGAGCATTTTGTCGGCCGGCGTGTGAATATGGCCGCACATCACGCCGGCGCAGCCGCGGTCGCGGGCCAGCTGCGCGATGTGATCCTCGAAATTGGAGATGTGGCTCACGGCCGATTTCACACGGGCTTTGATGGCCTTGCTGAGCGACCAGTATTCCAGTCCGCGCCAGCGGCGCCAGGCGTTGTAGGCGCGGTTGAGGCCGAGCAGGGCGCGGTAGCCCCAGTCGCCCAGATGCGCGAGGAAGACAAAGTTGCGCGTAATGGTGTCGAACACGTCGCCGTGCAGCACGAGGTAGCGACCGCGCGGGCCCTCGTGGATATGGTCCTCGACGATGGCCAGTTTCTCGAAGGCCAGCGGCAGGAAGGCGGTCAGGACATCGTCGTGGTTGCCGCGCAGGTAGATGACTTCGGTGTCCCGTTTTTCGAGTTTCTTGAGGACGATGCGGATGAAGCGGGTGTGGGCCTTGGTCCACTGGCCGGCGCGACGGAGCTGCCAGCCATCGATGATGTCGCCGTTGAGGATGAGCTTGGTGCAGCGGACATGGCGGAGGAAATGGTTCACTTCCTCGATCTTGCAGTCGGGCGTGCCGAGGTGGACGTCGGAGATGATGACCGTGCGAACGTGGAGGAGCTGCTTATCCATGACGTAATCCCACCGGCGGACCCGCCGGCAGTTTGTCACCCAATGGGTGACAAACGGTTTCGGGCGAGGGCTTGCGGTTAAGAAGGTGGCGGGCGATGTCGCGGGCGGCGTGGGGACGGAGCAGCGGAGCAAAGGCGCGGTGCCATTGGCGCCACAGCGTGCCGCGCCCGGCGAAGGCGCGGTGCAGGGCGGAGATGACCGTCTCAGGCGTGGGCGCGTGGGCGCCGATGCGGTGCCGGCGCAGCAGCTCGTAGTTGCCCTCTTCCTGTCCGGGGACGATCTGGTTGACGATCATCGGGCAGCGGGCGGCGATGGCCTCCTGTGTGGTGGCGCCGCCGGCTTTGCTGATCACAACGTGATGGGTCAGCAACAGGCGGGGAATTTGGTCGGTCCAGCCGAGGATGGTCGCCGGGGTGCGGCGGTGGGCGGCGATTTTTTGGAGGCGGCGGCGCAGGACCTCGTCGCGTCCGACGGCGCAGGTGATTTCCCACCCGCCTTCGGCGAGCAGTTTCCGGGCGGTGGTCTCGGCGTGCTGCGTCCCCGAGTTGATGATGTAGAGGATGCGGGGCGCGTGGCCGGCGGCGAGATTGGGCGGCTGCAGGGCCGGGGCGGGTGAGGTGAAGACCGCCGGCAGCGGAAAACCGGTGGTATGCACGAGGGCGGGATCAATGCCGGCGCGGATCATGACCTCGGCCGAATCGGCGTTCGGCACAAACCAGCCCGCGCACCGCGGAATCCACCAAAGGGAGTTGATGCTGATGGAGTCGGTGACGACGTTGTAATGCGGTGCCTGCGGACCGTCCGTGCGGGCGATCTCCTCCATCAGGAAGCCGTAGATCGGGTAGGTGCTGCAGACCACGGCGGGCGTGGTTTCGCGCAGCAGCCGGCGGAGCGCGGCTTGTTCGCGACGGAGGAGCCAAAGGTGGCGGGGAAACGGCCGGGCGCGATCCACCCAGGCAAAAAAGGCGCTCCAGAGCCGCGGCGTGCGGTTGATGGCGGCGAGGTAGCCGCGGCGGGTGAGGGCGGTCAGCCGCGGGGAGGCGAGGGCGAAGAGGTCGGCGATGCGGGCCGTGCCGGGTCCGCCCTCGTCTTCACAGGCGGCGGCCAGGTTCCGGGCGGCGGCATTGTGGCCTTCGCCGTAACCGGCGGTGAGGATGAGCACGCGCGGTTTCATGCGGTGAGTGCAACGGGATGGGCGGGTCGGATCGCCGCCAAGAGGTCGGCCTCGAAGCGGGCCACGACATTTTCCCAGGACTGGTGCTCCAGGGCCCGGCGCGCCTGCTGCCGCAGTTGCTGGCGCAGGTGCTCGTTGCCCGCCAGCCGCACGCCGGCGGCGATGAGCGCTTCGGGCCGGTCGCAGGGCACGACCAGACCGTTTTCCCCGTCGCGGACAAACTGGCGCGCAGCGGCGTAGTTGAAGCCCGCGACGGCGAGACCGCTCGCCATGGCCTCGGTCAGCACGTTGCCGAAGGTCTCGGTGAGGCTGGCGTGGAGGTAGATGTCGGCCGAGGCATAGTGTCGGCCGATCTCCTCGCGGGAGTAAAAGCCGGCGAAGATGCAGTCGGGATGCTCGCGGCGGAGCTGCTCCTTGAGCGGACCTTCGCCGGCCACCACGAAGCGGCAGCGGGGGTTGGCGGCGCGCATCGCCGCGTAGGCGCGAAAGAGCAGGCCGTAGTTTTTTTCCGCCGCCATGCGGCCGACGTGGAGCACGACCGGCGTGGTGGGGTCGGCGCCCCAGGACGCGCGCAGTTCGGCGCTGCGCCGGGCAGGATTGAAAAGCTCCGTATCCACGCCCCGTGAGAGCACGGCGAGATCCCGGAAACCCAGACCGGCGAGTTCGTCGCACAGCTCCTGGGTCGGCGCGAAAGTCCGGCGGGTGCGGTTGTGCACGCGGCGGAGCCAACCAAGCACGGCGCGCCGCATCAGCGCGAAGCCGTAGTCGCTCGTGTAGGCGTGAAAGTTGGTGTGAAAACTGGAGGTAACGGGCAGTCCCAGCCGGCGGGCGGCGGTGACGGCCGAGGCACCAAGCGGACCCTCCGTGACCACATGGACGAGGTCCGGGGGATCATCCCGCCACACCCCGGTCAGCCGGCGGCGGGCCGGGAGGCCGAGGCGGAGCAGGGGATAGCCCGGGATGGGCATGCCGGGCAGCGGCACCTCGGTGAACTCGGCGGCCGGCGGCCGTGCCGCGAGGTCGGGCCGGTAGGGGCGGTAAACGGTCACCGCGTGGCCCCGCCGGCCGAGCTCGCGGGCGATCAGCCCGAAAGTCATGGCCACGCCGTTGACTTCCGGCGGAAAGGTTTCGGTGACGATGGCGATTTTCACGTGGCGGATGGTTTTTCGGCACCGCCAACCTGCACCCGTTGTGTGTCAAATCCGTGTCGGTCCGGTGACATTCCGGGCAATTCCTGCTGAGGGAAAAAGACTTACACTTAGAGGTTGCACCGCACCCCGCGGTTTCTACGTTCGCCTCTTTTACGCGGATGCAGTCACACGGCCCCAAGCGCGTCTACACTCCCCAATCGTTGGAATTTTGGTTCGACCGGCTCGAAAACGACTGGGCGGCGGCTTTCAGCGAAACGCAGCTGACCGCCGGCCGCCAACTCTACCGGGACGGTGAAATCCGCGAACTGGAGCTCACGGCCAAGGACGCGATCATCCACCGGCGGGTGGACAAACGGGACGAATACGCGGTGATCGAATGGGACGAAGACGGCCTCAGCGTGCGTTCCTCCAGCACCGACCAGGAGATCGCCCGGGCCCTGGCCGTGGCGGGTTTGCACGAGATTGAGGAGCTGGTGGCCGACGAGATCCCGGTGTTGCCCGAGGAGGCCAAGGCCAACGGCCACGGAGCCAACGGTCGCAACGGTCACGACCGCGAAAACGGTTCGGCCCGGCCTGCGGCCAAGCCGGCCGCGGCTCCCGGGGTGGTGCGGCCGCTGCTGCTGGTCTTCCGCACCAAGACGGCGGGGCTCACCTTTCAGGCCTACTGGCTGGAGGCCGACGGCAAGACCCGGCACCCCGCCCTCGGCGCCGCCGCCCATGCCGACGGCAACGGCCACGTCTCCTCCGGCGAGCGCACCAAGCTCATCGGGCTCGCCGCCTACGCGCGCAAGGCCCACTTCCACTACAACCAGCAGACCGGCATCTATGTCCTCGAATCGCTGGTCGAGATCCCAAATTTTCTGAAAGTCACGCTGCCCGCCTGGCGGCGGCTCTTTGCGATCGAGCTCGACGACCGCGCGGCCAATCTGCTCAAGGGCACGCGCACGATTGACATCGAGGCCGTGGCCGAGCGCGCCGCGGTTCCGGGCGCGGCGCCGGCCGGTGCCGCCACCCTCAACCTCCGCTGGATCTTCCGCGCCGGCGAGCGCCTGCTGACGGACAGCGAGGTCAACACCCTGCTCAAGCGCGGCGGCGCCCCCGTGATTCTGCCCAATCTCGGCATCGTCAGCCTGACGGGCGAACGGTGGGAATCGTTCAATGCCTGGCAGAAGAACATCAGCGAGACCCACGGGGACAACCCGTTGTCGCCCTACCTGGTTTTTTCGCTCTTCAACGACTCGCGGCTGAAGCTCACCCTGACACCCGAGATCGAGGCCTGGCGACAGTCGGTTCTGGCTCCGCCCGCCGCGCCGCCGCCGCTGCCGGACCTGTTGCGGCCATACCAGAAGCGCGGCGTCGAGTGGCTCGCGCATCTGGCCGATGTCGGTTGCCACGGCCTGCTGGCTGACGAGATGGGCCTCGGCAAGACGCTGCAGGTGATTACGCTGCTCGCGACGCGCCCGCTCCCGGGCCGCCCGAGCCTGATCGTGTGTCCGGCCAGCGTGGTGCCGGTGTGGCGGGAGGAGATCGCGCGCTTTTTCCCGGCCCTGAAAACCGACGTGCTCAAGGCCGGACACGACTTTTCCGCGCAGACCGGCGATGTGGTCTGGCTCGCGAGCTATACGCAGCTGCGCAAGCACCGTGAGCTCCTCCCGGCACACGAGTTCGGCTACGTGGTGCTGGACGAGGGGCAGTTCATCAAGAACCCCGACGCGAAGGTCACGCAGGCCTGCTTCGCCATCCGCGCGCAGCACCGCATCGTCCTCACCGGCACGCCGCTGGAGAACCGGCAGCTCGACCTGTGGAGCATATTCCGGTTCCTCCTGCCGGGTCTGCTCGGCTCGCGGTCGGCCTTCGAGGCGGCGCTGCAGCAGGACCGGGCGGCCACCCTCGTGCGCCTGCGGGCACAGCTCGCGCCGTTCATCCTGCGCCGCACCAAGAAGGAGGTCGCCACCGAGCTGCCGCCGAAGGTGGAGATGGAGCTGCTCTGTCCGCTCACCGACGTGCAGCGCGCGGAGTATGCGCGCATCTGCACCGAGGGACTGGAACGCCTCGGCGACGATGTGGGCGCGGCCATGCGCGAAAAATCCTTCGGCTTCCTCGCGCTGCTCACCCGGCTGCGCCAGACCTGCTGCGATCCCGACATGCTGCCGTGGCGCAATGCCCCGCTGGCCGATTCCGGCAAGATCACGCTCCTCATGGAGAAGCTGGCCGAAATCGTGGGCAGCGGGCACAAGGTCGTTATTTTCTCCCAGTTCGTGATGTTCCTCGACCGGGTGCGCGAGGCCATGGCGGCGAATTTCCCCGACCTACCGCGGTTCGAGCTCACCGGCATGACTCTGGACCGGCAGAAGCCGGTGCAGGATTTTCAAGGGGCCGCAGGGGCCGCGGCCATGCTCGTGTCGCTCAAGGCCGCCGGCACCGGCATCACCCTGCATGCGGCCGACTATGTCTTCCTGCTCGACCCGTGGTGGAATCCCGCCGTCGAGGCGCAGGCGGTGGACCGTGTGCACCGCATCGGGCAGACGAACACGGTCTTCGTTTACCGCATGGTCACCGCCGGCACCATCGAGGAGCGCATCCAGGCGCTCAAGGCCGACAAGAAGGACCTCTTCGACAAACTGATCGGCGGGCTCGGCGGCGACTTTGACCTGAGCCAGCACTTCACTTCGCTGCAGAGTCTCGTGCAGCTGACCGCCCAGCTGGAGCAGGAGCAATCGCACTGAGCGGACGGGTTTTGCGCGCAGGCTTGTTATCCGGGGCGAAGGTCCTACCGTGACTGCGCCGCCATGAAGGTCGTCACCGATCCCGCCAAGCTCCTGATGGAGCGACTGCTGCGCCTGTTGCGCTGGCGGCTCTGGTTGGCGGAGAAGCTCCAGCCCACCGACTGGCAGGTCACGCTCATGTGGGCGTCTCTGGCGGGTTTCATGGGTGCGCTGGGTGCGCTCTTCTTCATGGCCAGCGCCGAGGGCATCCATTTGCTGCTGACCAATTCCCACGCCGGCATTGTGGAGTCGATCCGCCGCCTGCCGTGGTGGGGCCGGCTGCTGGTGCCGGCCCTGGGCGGCCTGCTGGCCGGCGCCGTGCTGCTTTTCGGCAGCCGCATGGTCAAAGGGCAGAGTTCGACAGATTACATGGAGGCGATCGTCATTGGCGACGGCCGCCTGCCGTTGCGCACCAGTCTGGTGAAGATTGTCGCCTCCTTGTTCACCATCGGCTCCGGCGGCTCGATCGGCCGCGAAGGCCCGATGGTGCAGACGGCCGCGTTGCTGGCCTCGCTGCTGGGGCGCTGGCGGAAATTTTCCACGCAGCAGCTCAAGCTGCTGGTGGCCTGCGGCGCGGCGGCCGGCATCGCCTCGGCCTACAACGCGCCCATTGCGGGCTCGTTTTTCGTCGCGGAGATCATTCTTGGCACGATTGCGATGGAGAGCCTCGGTCCGCTGGCGGCGGCGGCGGTGACCGCCGCCCTGACCACGATGGTGCTGGGCGATTCGCACAACCTCTACAGCGTGCCCGGCTTCGCCCTGAACTCGCCGCTGGAAATGGGGCCCTACTTGGTGCTCGGGCTCATCGCCGGGACGCTGGCCCCGTGGTTCCTGCGGTCGCTGCGCCGGGCCGAGGCGATGTTCCTTGCGACGAAGCTGCCGGTGATGTGGCGGCTGGCCTTTGGCGGCCTGCTCGTCGGCGTGATTGCGATCAACGTCCCCGAGGTCTGCGGCAACGGCTATTCGGTCATCATCGACATTCTGAACGGGCAGATGGCGTGGCTGGTTCTGCTCGGGGTGCTTTGCTGCAAGTGGCTCGCCACCGCGTGCTCGGTCGGTTCGGGTGCGCCGGGCGGAGTCTTCACGCCGACGCTCTTCATGGGGGCCGCCGTGGGTTCCCTGTTCGGGACCGCGGTGCAGACCCTGTGGCCGGGCGCCCCGAGCCCGGGGGCCTTTGCCTTGGTGGGCATGGGCGCCTTTCTCTCCGCGGCGAGCCGCGCGCCGGTGATGGCGGTGATCATGCTGTTCGAGATGACCCTGAGCTACGCCATCATTCTGCCGCTCATGCTGTGCAGCGTGGTGGCCTTCTTCACCGCCCGCGGAATCGAGGGCAGTTCGCTCTACAGCGAGGCGCTCAAGCGCAAGGAGGCGGACAATCCTTCCCCCGAGGCGACAAAAGCGGCCCGGGTCGCCGACCTTCTGAAGCCCGATCCCCCGGTCGTGCCGCCATCCGCGCGGTTTGCGGAGATCGCGAAGCTGTTTCTCTCCGTGCGCGTCAACAACATCTACGTCGTTGACGAAACCGGCCGGTTTGTCGGCGCCGTGGCCCTGCACGACATCAAGCCCTACCTGGCGGACCCGGGCCTAGCCGGGCTGGTGCTCGCGCGCGACATCGTGCGGGAGGATTTTCCCCGCACCGCGCCCGAGGAAGCGCTCAGCGACGCGCTGGGTAAATTCCTTGCCCACGAAGGCGTGCAGCGCCTGCCGGTGGTGGGCGCGGACGGCCGGCTGCTGGGGAGCCTCTCCAAGAACGACCTCATGCTCGCCTTGGTCGAGCATCGGAAGCGCTGATCGGGCGGCGTTTTGGCGGAAAATTTCCGCAGGGGGGGAGGGCGGTCTTTGCCGCTTTGTGACGGAGCCGACACGAAACCGTCACAATCGGGGTGCATAAAGGTGTTGCTACTGAAACCAGCAACCAAAACACATCCCATGTTCTTCAACAAAACCAAATGGCTCGCGCTGCTCGGCGGCGCCGTGCTGCTAGCCGCCCCGGCGGTCGCCCAGGAAAGCAAGGCGATCATCGATGCCCTCGTGAAAAAAGGCGTCATCTCCAGCGATGAGGCCAAGGAAATCCTTGCCGAGGCCAAGAAGGCCGCGCCGGTCGTCGCTGTTCCCGGCGCCAGGCCCGTGACCCGGCTGTCCGTCGGCGGCCGTCTGCAAATCCAGTATGCCGGTCTCGATACCGACATCGCCAACACCAACAACGACCCGGCCAACACGAACCACTTTTTCCTCCGCCGCATTTACTTTGGCGCCCGGGCCAGCCTCGGCCCCAAGTGGAGCGCCAACATGACCTACGACTTCGCGCGCGACGGCTTTGACGCCGCCCTCGTGCAGTGGAAGGACGGCGACATCTCGGTGGACGTCGGCCTGCGCAAGGTCAACCTCGGTTACGAAGAGCGCACCTCCGGCGCCAGCCTCAAGTCCATCGAGCGCTCCGCCGCCACCCGCTTCTTCGTCGAGGAGAACAACGGCCGCCGCCTCGGTGCCGGCGCCCACCGCGTGGGTGTGTTCGTGGACGGCAAGCAGGGTGACTTCTTCTACGGCGCCGCCGTCACCAATCCCGAACGGGCGCTCAACTTCAGCGTCGCTTCCGGTGCCGGCTCCGGCGGCAACAACTCGCCCGCCTTCTGGGCGAACGGCGGCTACAACGGCAAGTTCAACAAGGACGGCAAGTTCGTGATCGGCGGCGGTCTCGGCGTGCTGCCCGACCAGGGCGGGAAGAACCCCGGCACCGGCTGGGACATGACCGTCTACACGTTCTACGCCGACATCACCTCCGGCAATTTCAACCTCGCGGCCGAATTCATGGGTTCCGATGTCGAGCGCGGCGCCTCCGCCACCGCGGATGCCAAGCCGACCGCCTTCTGGATCCAGCCCAGCTACAAGCTCTCCAAGAACGTCGAACTCGCTTTCCGCTACAGCTACGTCGATTCCGACGGCCGCGGCGTGAACGTTTCCGACGGCATCCGCTCCGCTCCCTCCGGCGGCACGCACGACAAGCTCACCGAGATGTATGGCGGCGCCACCTGGTTCATCATGGGCAACGACCTGAAGGTCCAGGCCGGTGTCGTCTACGGCAAATCCGAGGACACCCTCGCCGGCGGCTTCGCCGAGGCCAAGGTGCTCGGCGTCCGCTCCCAGATGCAGCTTCAGTTCTGAGTCCCCGCACTTCCCAACCCAAAAACACGCAGTATAACAACATCATGAAGAAACTCCTCCTCACCGGCCTCGCGGCCGCGCTCGTCTCGGCCTCGGCGGCTTTCGCCCAGATCCAGGTCGATCCCAAGCTCAAGACCTACCAGCCGGTCTCCGGCGTCTCCGGCAATCTCAATTCCATCGGCTCCGACACGCTGAACAACCTCATGACCCTGTGGGCCGAGGGCTTCCGCGCCATCTACCCGAACGTCAACATCCAGATCGAAGGCAAGGGTTCGTCCACGGCGCCCGTCGCCCTGATTGAGGGCACCGCCCAGATCGGGCCCATGAGCCGCGCCATGAAGGGCTCGGAAATCGACGCCTTCGAGAAGAAATACGGCTACAAGCCCACCGAGATCAAGGTGTCCATCGACGCCCTTGCAGTCTATGTCCACAAGGACAGCCCGCTGAAGAGCCTGTCGCTGCAGCAGCTGGACGGCATCTTCTCCAGCACCAACCGGCTCGGCGGCTCGCCGATCACGACCTGGGGTCAGGCCGGTCTGACCGGTGACTTCGCCAACCGTCCGATCTCGCTCTTCGGCCGCAACTCGGCCTCGGGCACCTACGGCTTCTTCAAGGATGTGGCGCTCGGCGGCGGTGACTACAGCACCCGCGTGAAAGAGCAGCCGGGTTCCTCGGCCGTGGTGCAGGGTGTGGCCTCGGACATCTATGCGATGGGCTACTCCGGCATCGGCTACAAGACCTCGGGCGTGAACACCCTCGCCCTCGCTTCCACCCCCGGCGGCAAGGCCTACGCGCCGACCCCGGAGAACTGCCTCAGCGGCGACTACCCGCTGGCCCGCTTCCTCTACATCTACATCAACAAGGATCCGAAGAAGCCGATGGACAAGCTGACCAAGGAGTTCCTCTTCTTCGTCCTCTCCAAAGCGGGTCAGGAAGTCGTGGCCAAGGATGGCTACTTCCCGATGACGGCGGAGCTCTGCGAAGAGGTAAAAGCGAGTCTCTAAGATAGCCTTATCCATGGCGGTTTCTGCCGCCATTTTAGCCTTGGGCGGGACGGGCTCCCCTCGTCCCGCCCTTTTTGTGACCAAATTGTAACCTGCGGCGGTTGTCGCCCCGGGTCCGGGGCCTCTAATCGGCCCGAATTTCACCGGATTTCCCGTATTGCCGTTCCATGCCTGCCAAGCCCACGCCACCTCCCGTTCCTGCCCGCTTTCAAGTGGGCAAGGCGACCCTGCTGATGGACCGGTTCATGAACCAGTTCATCAAGATTGGCGGGCTCTCTGTGATTGTGGCGGTATTTGGCATCTTTATCTTCATCCTCGTCCAGATTCTGCCGCTGTTTCGCGGCGCCCAGGCCGAGGAGCTGAAGGCGTTCCAATTGGAACCGGGTGACTACGTGCAGCTCGGGATCGACGAGTGGTCGGAGCTGCCCTTCGCGATGCAGGCCGACGGCGATTTGAATTTCATCGATGTGGTCGGTGACCGCGGCGTGATGACCAAGACCCTGCCATTCGCCGCCGACCACGGCGTCGGTGCCGTGCAATACAACCAGCTGGCCCAGCGTCTGGCCGTGGGCACCCGGGACGGACAGTTTTCCCTCGTCGAGATCGCCTACCGGCCCACCTACGGAGCGGGCAATGCGCGCACCATCGAGGCGGAGCTCAAGGCCGGCGACCTGCTGGCCATCGGCCGCCCCGGTGTGCCCGTGGCGATGATCGGCTATGCCGACGCCGGCGCCCGCAAGCTGGCGGTCGCGAAGCAGATCGTGGACGGCCGCATGGAACTGCACGCCGTGACGCTCGCCCAACGCCGGACGCTGATGGGCGGCGGCCGCATCACGCTGGACCGCACCTACAACCTTACCGGACTCGTTACCGGCACCATCGACAAATTTCTTGTGGCCGCCCAGGCCGATTCCGTCCTGATTGCTACGACCGAAGGCGAGCTGATCTATCTCTTTCTTGATGGCGGTGAATTTTATGTCCGCCAGCGGCTGAAACCTTTCGCCCATCTGCCCGATCCGAGGATCAAGCTGCTCAATTACGTGTTCGGCGACGTCACCTTTGTCACGGTGGGGATGAACGGCGAGACGAAGGGCTACAGCCTGTTTCTCGATCCGGCCGTGGGGTCGCGGCAGTTTGGCGAAACCAAGCGCTTCGACGCCCGGCCCGGCGCCACGGAAGTGTTTGCGGCCAGCGTGCGCAACAAGGCTTTCCTCCTCGGCACGGAGCGCCATGCGCGGCTGATTTTTTCCACGACCGAAACCGTCCGCTGGCAGCAGGACCTGGGTTTCTCCGTCCGGCAGGCGATCATCGGCGGCAAATACGACCGGATGGTCTTCCTCGACGAGGCGTCGAAGCTGCATTTTTTCCGGCTCAACGACCCGCATCCCGAGTCGAGCTTCCGCGCCTTCTTCGGCAAGCTCTGGTATGAGGGTGCGCCGGCGCCGAAATACGACTGGCAGTCCACCGGCGGTTCCGACGATTTCGAACCCAAGCTTTCGTTGGTGCCGCTCATCATCGGTTCGCTCAAGGGCACCTTCTACGCGCTGCTTTTCGCGGTGCCGATCGCGCTGCTCGCCGCCATCTACACCTCGCAGTTTCTGAAGCCCGAGGTGAAAACCATCGTGAAACCCACGATGGAGATCATGGCCTCGCTGCCATCGGTCGTCCTGGGTTTTCTCGCGGCGCTCTGGCTCGCGCCCATCTTGGAAACGCGCGTGCCGTCCGTGATCCTCATCGTCACGCTCGTGCCGCTCACCGCGCTGGCTTTCGGCTGGGCGTGGACGAAACTGCCGCCCCGGGCCCGGCTCGCGATTGCGCCGGGCTGGGAATTCGTGGTGTTTCTGCCGATGATGTTTGCCGCCGGTTACACGGCGTGGCACCTGGGGCCGTCGTTGGAACGGTTGATCTTTGTGGTCACCGACCCCACGAGCGGCCAGCGCGTGGCCGACTTCCGCCTATGGTGGCCGAGCGTCACCGGCACGCCTTTTGAGCAGCGCAATTCCCTCGTGGTCGGTTTCATGATGGGCTTCGCCGTCATTCCCATCATCTTCACCATCGCGGAGGACGCCCTTTCCAACGTGCCGCAGTCGCTGCGCTCCGGCTCGCTCGCCCTCGGCGCCAGCCGCTGGCAGACCGCCTTTCGCATCGTGCTGCCCACGGCCTCCGCCGGCATCTTTTCCGCGCTCATGATCGGCCTCGGCCGAGCCGTCGGCGAAACCATGATCGTTGTGATGGCCACGGGCAACACGCCGATCATGGAGTGGAACATCTTCTCCGGCATGCGCACGCTCTCGGCCAACATCGCGGTCGAGCTGCCCGAAGCGCCGCACCACGGCACGCTTTACCGGACGCTCTTTCTCGGCGCGATGGTGCTCTTCGTCATGACTTTCCTGGTCAACACGGTCGCCGAGGTGCTGCGCCAGCGGCTGCGCGACCGCTACAAGACCGTGGAATAACCCTTCTTCCCTCCGATGCCAAAGCGCGATTTTCTTTCCAGTGACGTGAAGCCCGCCGGCGAAAGCTGGGTGTGGGTGACTTCCATGGGTCTGGGCGTCGGCCTGACCATGATCGTGTTCCTGCTGGGCATGATCCTGTGGAACGGCCTGGAGGTCTTCTGGCCGAAACCCGTGGTGCAGCTCGAGCTCCGGCCCGGCAGCACTGCCGGTCTGAACAACGCTCCGGTATTTGGCGGCGAAATCGTCAAGTCCCAGGTCAAAGCGGTGCAGGCCCTTGCCGCCGACGGCAGTCCGCTCCCGCCCCAGCGGGAATACCAGCTCTTCGTTGGTAACAAGGATGTTTACGGCTTCGGCTACAAATTCATCGACGAAGCCGAGATTGCGGCCCGGAGCCGGCCGGCGGACGTCATCGTCGCGGAGCGTCTCGAATACGGCAACGCCATCTTCCGGCCGAGGGAACTGCGGCTGGCCGACGGTTCCGTGCTCCCGGCATCCGCGCCGGCGTTTGATGATGTGCTGGCCGGGCTTGTCCGTCAGGGCAACGAGCGGCGCGCCGCCATCCGCCGCATCGAACGCGACCAGATCGGCGGGATCAACCGTCAGCTGGAAAAGATTCGGCTGGAGCGGCGCGCGATCGAGGGCAGGGGCGGTGAGATGTCGCCGGCGGACCAGCGCCGCCTCGCGGATTTCGAGACCACCGTAAAGGAGCTGCAGGCCGGCTACGAGCAGCTGGCGGCCCGCGCCCGCGAGCTGCGTCAACTTCAGTCGGTCAACCGGATCGTATACGCGACCATGGATGGCGCCGAGCGCACGCTGCCGACCGGCGATCTCATCGACTATTATCGTCCCAACCAACTGACGATCCTGAGCAAGGCCGCCATCTTCGCCCACCGTTTCTGGAAATTTCTTTCCGACGAGCCCCGCGAGGCCAACACCGAGGGCGGCATTTTTCCCGCGATTTTCGGAACCTTTGTGATGACGCTGCTGATGAGCGTGGCGGTTACGCCCTTCGGCGTGTTAGCCGCCATCTACCTGCGCGAATACGCCAAACAAGGACCCTTTGTCCGGGCCGTGCGCATCGCCGTCAACAACCTCGCCGGTGTGCCTTCCATCGTCTTCGGCGTCTTCGGCCTCGGGTTTTTTGTCTATGTCGTGGGTGGCACCATCGACCAGCTGTTCTACAGCCTCTCGCTGCCAACCCCCACCTTTGGGACCGGCGGCGTGCTGTGGGCGTCGCTTACGCTCGCGCTGATGACCGTGCCGGTCGTGATCGTCGCCACCGAGGAATCGCTGAGCGCGGTTTCCCGCGGCACCCGCGAGGGCTCGCTGGCCTGCGGTGCTTCCAAGTGGCAGACCATCCAGCGCATCGTGCTGCCGGCTTCGCTGCCCGGCATCCTTACCGGCCTGATCCTCGCCATGGCGCGCGGCGCCGGCGAGGTGGCCCCGCTTATGCTGGTGGGCGTGGTGAAGCTCGCGCCCACGTTGCCGCTGGACTCGATCTACCCGTTCTTCCACCTCGAGCGGAAGTTCATGCACCTTGGCTTCCACATCTACGACCTGGGCTTCCAGTCGCCCGACTCCGAGGCGGCCAAGCCCATGGTCTTTGCCACGACCTTCCTGCTCATCCTGCTCGTCGTGTGTCTCAACCTCGGAGCCATCCTTATCCGCAACCACCTGCGCAAAAAATACAAGACATCCACCTTCTGAGCGCCCACCATGAGCACCGCCACGCTGCCGTCCACCTCCCGCCCGACCATGACCCAGACCACCACCGCCTCAGCCGGCGCCCCGGCGCTGAACCCCGCCTACATCCAGATCAAGGACTTTAGCTTCTACTACGGCGCCGCCAAGGTCCTGCACGGGCTCTCGCTCGACATCCCCGAGCAGCAGGTCACCGCCTTCATTGGCCCGTCCGGCTGCGGCAAATCCACCCTGTTGCGCAATCTCAACCGCATGAACGACCTTGTGGACGGGATCCGGCACGAGGGCGACATCCTGGTGAACGGCCACAGCATCTACGATCCGCTCATCGAGGTCATCGCCCTGCGCAAGCGCATCGGCATGGTTTTCCAGAAGTCCAATCCCTTCCCGAAGTCCATCTACGAGAATGTCGTTTACTCCCTCCGCGTCGCCGGCCGCAACGGCAAGGCCGAGCTCGATGAAGTGGTCGAGCGCTCGCTCAAGGGCGCCGCGCTGTGGGACGAGGTGAAGGACCGCCTGCACGAGAGCGCCTTCGGACTCTCCGGCGGCCAGATGCAGCGCCTCTGCATCGCGCGGGCCATCGCCAACCGGCCCGAGATTCTCCTGATGGACGAGCCCTGTTCCGCGCTCGACCCCATCGCCACCGCGAAGGTGGAGGAGCTGATCCATGAGCTGAAGAAGGAGTTCACCATCGTCATCGTCACCCACAACATGCAGCAGGCCGCCCGCGTCTCCGACCGCACCGCCTTCTTCTACCTCGGAAAACTCATCGAATACGACGTCACGACCAACATCTTCCAAAACCCCGCCAACGCCCAAACCGAGGCCTACGTCTCGGGCCGGTTCGGCTGAACCTCCTCCTTCCATCCCCGACCTTCATCCCATGAAACGCTTCTTCGACGCCGAACTGGAAACCTTCCGCTCCGATCTTGTCCTGATGGGCGAGACCGCCATCCGCCAGGTGCGCGATGCCGTGAAAGCCCTGGTCGAGGCCGATGTCGGCCTGGCCGACCGGGTCATCGCCGCGGACGACGAACTCGACAACCTTGAGATCAAGATCGACAACGAGGCCATCCGTTACATGAACCTCCGCGCGCCGATCGCCACGGAGCTGCGGCTGGTCATTGTCGGCATGAAAGCCTCGCACGATCTCGAGCGCGTGGGCGACGAGGCCACGGGCATCGCCAAGCGGGCCGTGCGGCTGGCCGCCGAGCCGCCGCTCAAGCCCTACGTGGACCTGCCCCGTATGGCCAACATGGCCGTGGAGATGCTGCGGGATGCGCTCGACTGCTTCCTGAAGGGTGACACCGACAAGGCGCTCGCGGTCATCCGCCGCGACAAGGAGGTGGATACCATCAACAAGCAGCTCTACCGCGAGCTGACGAGTTTCATGATCGAGCGGCCCGGCACCATCAGCCGCGCGATCGAGCTCATGTTCATCTCCAAATCCATCGAGCGCATTGCCGACCATGCCACCAACATCGCCGAGGAGATGATCTACCTCGCCAAGGGCAAGGACGTGCGCCACGACGACTCGGTGAAGAACGGCTGAGCCGGCGCGCCGGCTTACTGCCGTCCGGTCCGGGCGGCGCCGGGTTTCACCGGTTTGCCCGTGTCGGCGCTGGCGAGGGCGGCGAAGCACAGCTCAAGGCTGCGCAGGTTGTCGCGGGCGTTGAGTGTGGATTCGCGGCCTTCCTCCAGGGAGCGGAGAAATTCGCCGAGCGCGCCGCGGAAGCCGTCGGGAAACCAGTTGCCTTGCAGGGGCATTTTCCACGAGCCCTTTTTCGTGGTGAGTTCGACCTCGGTGATGCGGTTGACATTGCCGATGCCGCGCAAGGTGCCCTTGGAGCCGACGCAGCACAGGAACTCGAGCGGGGCGAGCGACTCGTAGGCGCTGAAGCCGAGCGTCGCGAGCCCGTCGCCGTAGTTGACGACCGCATTGGTCAACATCGGCGGCTTCATGTCCTGCCGGGGTGCACGCACCGCATTGGCGAAGACGCTGCGCGGCTTGCGCCCGGCGAACACGCAGGTGGCGGCGTCGAACCAGTGGATGGCAAAGTCGCAGAGGATCAGGTGGTGCTGGTCCTCGTAGGGCATCCCCCGGCACCACGTGTGGTCCCACGCCATCACCATGTCCAAGGTGTAAATGTCGCCGAGCAGACCCTGGCGCACGGCGGCGAGGAGGGCGGCAAATTGCGGTGCGTAACGGCCGTTCTGGTTCACGCCAAGGCGCAGTTTTTTGCGCGCGGCGAGGGCGACGAGCCGCCGGCCGGTGTCGAGGTCGAAGACAAACGGCTTCTGGCTGAGCACGTGCTTGCCGGCCTTGAGCGCATCCTCGATCTGCGGTGCCCGCACCGGCGTGTGCGTGGCGATTTCCACGGCGGTGATATCGTCCCGCGCCAGCAGTTCCCGGTGGTCGGCGTAAACCGCGGCTTGCGGGTAAAACTCGTCGCGTCGCTTTTCCGCCGCGGCGGGATTGACGTCCGCCAGCGCCACGACCTCGACGCCGAAGGACTTGGCGGCCTCGAGGTGGTAACGGGAGATGCCGCCGCAGCCGATGAGGCCGAGCTTGTGGCGCTTGGGGAAGCGCGGGCCGCGGGGGAGGTAGTCAAGCTTGGGCGGACGCATCTGAGATTTTCGATTTTGGATTCCCGATTTTTGATTGGAGCGGTGATTTGGTTAATCGAAAATCGAGAATCGAAAATCCAAAATCAAACGGCAGTTGAGCCGGTTATCCCAGCAACTTCAGCGGTTTGCGGAGTTTGGCGCTGCGGGCGGCGGTGTCCACGATCTGCTGGCCGATACGGCTGGTGGCGACGGAGATCGGGCCGGTGATGGGCGCGCCGGTTTCCAGGCAGTGAAGAAAATATTGCACGGGATTGGCGCGGGGCTTTTTGGGTTTGTCCACCGGGATGATCCGGCCCTCGGGGTGACGGGCCGTCTGGAGCCGGATGGTCGGCTCGTAGTCGTAGTTCGCAATCGTGCCCTGCGTGCCCTTCAGCACGAAGCCGCATTTGGGCTGGTGCTGGTGGATCCAGGGATGCGTGAAAGTGCCCCAGCGCGTATGGAAGGTTGAGAGCCATTCGCCGTAGCGGGCGATCGTCACGCTCTGCTCGTCCACCGGCACGCCTTTGGCGGCGGCGGTGACGGCGGTGATCTCGTCGGGCTTGCGGCCGTCGAAATACCAGGTGGCGATGGTTGCGCCGTAGCCGAGGTAATCAATCAGCGAGCCGCCGCCCTCGGAGGCGTAGAACCAGCTGCGTTTTTTTGTCGCGAGCGAAGGCTCGGGCGCGCCGAGCCTGGGGTTGGATTGGATCGGGCCGCGGTTGCCGTCGTAAAAATGCACCTCCTGCAGTTCGCCGATGCGCCCCTCGCTCAGCAGCCGGTGCGCGGTGACGTGCGGCGGATACCAGGCCAGCGGCCAGTTGATCGCGAGCTGACGGCGGGCCTTTTTCATCGCGGCGATCATCCGGTCGGCCTGCGCCAGGTTGATGGCGAAGGGCTTTTCGATGAGCACATGCACCCCATGGAACGCGACCCGCTCGACCCATTCGGTATGGTCGGGGTAGGCCGGACAGAGGATGACCACATCGGGCTTGGTCTGCGCGAGGCAGGCCTCCCAATCCGTGAAGACGCGGTCGGCCGGCACCTTCAGATTGCGGATGACATCCTGCATCTCGCGCGGGTCATGGTGCGCGATGCCGACGATCTCGGCATTGGGCTCGCCGTGGGCGTAGGCGAGCAGATGGTCCATATGCCGGAAATCGAAATTGATCCCGGCGATACGCCATTTTTTTTCGGTGGGCATGAGGGCTCAGCCTTTCCAGGTGGCGGTGAACCGGTAGGTGCCGGCAGCGAGTTCGCAGGTGGTGGCGGTTTTGCCGGCCTTGACCGCGGCAACACCGGCGGCGCGGGCCAGCGGCGAACGCCCTTCGGTGATTCTGGCCCCGGCCGGGACCGGGAAAGTGGCGGTCGCGGTGGTGTTGGGCGGCACGGTGACTTCCCACTCAAAACGGCCGGCGGCGGTTTTCCACGCGCTGACGATTTTGCCGTGCGGGGTGTCGAGGGTGCCGCGCGCACGGGTGAGCTCGCCGCCGGGCTGGGGCGCGAGGCGGATGCGCTTGAAGGCCGGCTCCGCCGGGTCGAGGTCCACACCCGCAACGACCGCATACAGCCAGGAGCCGATGGCCCCGTAGGCATAGTGGTTGAAGGAGTTCATGCCCTTGTCCTGGAAACCCTTTTCCTTGGTCCAGCCATCCCAGCGTTCCCAGATGGTGGTGGCGCCCTGCGTGACGGCATACAGCCAGGAGGGCCATTTTTTCTGGTGCAGCAGTTTGTAGGCGACATCGGTGCGACCAAAGCGGGTGAGCACATGCGGCAGGTAGGAGGCGCCGACGAAGCCGGTGGTGAGCTGCCAGCCGCGCTGTTCGATGTCGCGGACCAGCTCGCGCATGAGCTTCGGGCGGAGAGCGGCCGGGGCGAGGTCGAACTGCAGGGTCAGCACGTAGCTGGTCTGCGTGAGCCCGGCGGCCACACCGTCGTCCGTGAGGAAGCGCTTTTGGTAGGCGCGGCGGATGCGGGCGGCGAGGCGATCGAATTTTGCCGCGTCCTGCGTGCGTCCGAGCACGCGCGCCATTTTGGCAACGAGATCGGTGCTGTAGCAAAACAGCGCCGTGCCGATGAGATCCTTGGGCGTGTTGCCGAAGACATTGCCGCTGCCGTCGAGGGCCAGCCAGTCGCCGTAGCCGTGCCAGACCTTGGTGTCGGGGTGCGAGCGGATGAGGTCCTTGGCCTGGTCCTCCATGTAGGCGATGAATTTCTCCAGCGAGGCGAAGTGGCGGGCGAGCAGCTCCTTGTCACCGTAGCACAGATACATGGTCCACGGGCAGATGACGGCGGCATCGGCCCAGGCGGGGCCGCCGTCGGGTCCCACCCCTTCGATGTGCGGAGCGACGGAGGGCATCTGGCCTTCCTTGCCCTGGGCGTCGGCGATGTCGCGCTGCCACTTGTTGAAGAAGGCGACGACGTCGCGGTTCCAGGCGGCGGTGCGGCAGAACACCTGGGCATCGCCCATCCAGCCGAGGCGTTCGTTGCGCTGCGGGCAGTCGGTGGGCACTTCGAGGAAATTGCCGCGCTGACCCCAGTCGATGTTGCGCTGCAACTGGTTCACGAGCGGGTCGCTGCAGGAGAAATCTCCGGTCCGCGGAGTATCGCTGTGCAGCACGATACCGGTGATCGTGTCGAGGCCGGGTTCCTCGGCGAGTCCGTCCACTTCGACGTAGCGGAAGCCGTGAAAGGTGAAGCGCGGCTCCCAGGTCTCGCCCTGCGGGTCGCCTTTGGCGGTGTAAAAATCGGTGCAGCGCGCGGTGCGGAGATTCTCGATGTAGAGCGTGCCGTCCGGGCTGAGCACCTCGGCGAAGCGCAGGCGGATGGTCCGGCCGGCGGGTGCCTTCACACGGAGGCGGACGCGGCCGACCATGTTTTGGCCGAGATCGTAGATCCAGACCGGGCTGGGCCAGATCTCCAGTTTTTTGGGCGGGGCGATGGGCTTGATTTCCTGCGTGACCCGCACCGGCGGGCCGAGCAGCGGTGAGACTTCGATCGCGGGGACGGGGAAGGTGGTGACCGGCAACCACGCGCGGTCATCGTAGCCGGCCGTGCTCCAGCCGGCCAGCTCGCGGCGGGCGTCGTAGGTCTCGCCGGCCATGATGTCGCTCTCAAGGATGGGCCCGAAGGTGACTTTCCAGGCGGAGTCGGTCGCGACCACTTCGGTCGCACCGTCCGCGTAGGTGAGGACGAGTTGGGCGCGGAGCTTGGGCCGGTCGCCGTAGTAACCGCGGGTCCGCCAGCCCACCCGGCCGGCATACCAGCCGTCGCCGAGAATCGCACCGGCGGCGTTGGCGCCGGGTTTGAGCAGAGCGCCCACGTCGTAGGCGAGGTATTGCACGCGCTTCGCGTAGTCGGTCCAGCCGGGGGTAAATTCGTCGCGGCCCACGCGGCGGCCGTTGAGTTCAAACTCGAAGCAGCCCAGCGCGGTGACGTAAAGCCGGGCGGAGGCGAGCCGGCGGCTGACATTGAAAATCGTGCGGACGTAGGGCGAGGGCACCGGCACCTCGGGGCCGCCGGCGAGGCTGGAGCCGATCCATTCGCCGTGCCAGTCGGCGGTGTTGAGCAGGCCCATTTCCCAAAATGCGGGCGTGCTGGTGCTCCGGCGCTTTTTCTCGTCCCAGACCTCGACCTGCCACCAGACGCGCTGCCGCGAGGCCAGCGCTTTGCCGGCGTAGGCGATCTGGGTGGTGGCGTCGGAGGCGACGCGTCCGCTGTCCCAGAGGTCGGGGCGACCGCCGCGGGTGGTGGCGACGGTGATACGGTAGGCGGTTTGCCGGGCGCCGCGGCGCCCGCCGGTGGCGAGGCGCCAGCTCAGCCGCGGGGCTTGGTCGTGAACGCCCAGCGGGTTCTCGAAATAGTTGCAACGCAGTTGGACGGGACGGGTGGGGGAGGGCATGGGAGCGACTGGCAGCCAAAGCCGCCACCCGCACCGATGGCAAGGGCGCGATGGAGGAACATTCATCCGCCTTCGCCGAGGCTACGGCGGACAGGTTCCGCCTTGGGATTCTGAGACGGGAGGCCGGCAAGGTAGACAGGTGCTGATGGTTTTTCCGTTACATCGCGGCGCTTGTCATGGAGCGGGGCTGACACCTAGCGTCCGCGCATGGGACAGATTCTTGTCACCGGCGCCGCCGGATTCATCGGCAGCCACACGACCGACCGCCTGCTGGCGGAGGGTCACACCGTGTTGGGCGTGGACAACTTCCGCTCCGGGCATCGCCGCAATCTCGCCGGCGCGCTCACGCAGTCGCGTTTCCGGTTGGCTGAGGCGGATGTGGCCGGGGCCGGTGTGCTCGACCGGCTCGTGGCGGAATTCCGGCCCGAAGCCATCATCCACCTCGCCGCGCTCGTCAGCGTGCAGGAGAGCATCCGCGATCCCGAGCTGAACCACCGGCTGAACGTGACCGCGACCGAGCGGGTGGCGGCCGCGGCGCTGGCGCACGGGGTGCAGCGCATTGTCTTTGCCTCGTCGGCCGCGATCTACGGCGACACGGCCGACCTGCCTATCCGCGAGGAGACGGCAAAGGCCCCCATCAGTCCTTACGGCGAAGCGAAGCTGCGCTCCGAAGACATCCTGCTCGGGCTTGCGCCCCGGGGGGTGACCGTGCGCTGCCACCGCTATTTCAACGTCTTCGGTCCGCGGCAGGACCCGGCCTCGCCCTATTCGGGGGTGATCTCGATCTTCGAGCGCCGTTACCGCGAAGGCCGGGGTGTCACCATCTATGGCGACGGCCGACAGACGCGGGACTTCATCTCGGTGCATGACGTGGCGCGGGCCAATGTCATCGCCGCCGTGCAGCCGGGCATCACCCCGGGCGCGGCCAACATCTGCACGGGCCGGGCGACCTCGCTGCTGGATATCGTGGCAATCTTCGCGCGGCATTACCCGCAGGCGCCGGCACCCCGGTTCGAGCCGGCGCGGGCGGGCGACATCATCCATTCGCTCGGTTCGGCTGCACGCGCCGAGGTCGAGCTGGGTTTCACCGCCCGGGTGTCCGTGGCCGACGGTCTGGCGGAGTTGATCCGGGTAAGCTGAGTCATCCCACCCGAACTTATAGGGTAGGGGCCGATCTCCGAGCGGCTCGCTACGGATGCACGGTAGGCGCACAAGGGCTTGCTCGCCTCTGGCGAGTCGGCCCGCCATAGCATCGAGACGGCCATGAGTTTCCGCTTGGCCTGCGGGCGGCGGGCTGGGAGACCTTGGGCATGACGGAAAATCCCCGGGCTTATGCGTGCATCATGGCGGGCGGCAGCGGCGAACGCTTCTGGCCGATGAGCCGGCGCCACATGCCGAAGCACCTGCTCAGGCTGTTTTCCGAGCGCACGCTGCTGGAGGAGGCGGTGCGCCGGCTGGAGGGCGTGGTGCCGCCCGACCGCATTCTCGTGCTCACCAACGCCGCCCAGCTCGCCGGCACGCGCGAGGCGCTGCGATCCCTCCCGGCGGTGCAGATTCTCGCCGAACCGGCCAAGCGTGACACCGCCGCCGCCGCCGCCCTTGCCACGGCCTGGGTGCGCGCTCGCGATCCCGAGGGCGTGCTGGCGCTCCTCCCGGCCGATGCGCTCATCAAGGACACCGCCACCTACCGCCGGCAGCTGGCTGCTGCGCTCACCCGGGCGGCGGGCACACCGGCGTTGTTGACCTTCGCGATCAAGCCCGCGCATCCCGCCACCGGTTTCGGCTACCTCGAACTCGGCGAGACCGGTGAAGGCGCTTTCCGCCGTGTCGTGCGCTTTGTGGAAAAACCCGACCGTGCCGCCGCCGAACGCTACGTGGCCGGCGGCCGCCACGCCTGGAACGCCGGCATGTTTGTCTGGCGCGTGGGCGCTTTCCTCGCCGAGGCGGAGCGGCACACGCCCATGCTCGCGCAGTTTATCCGCGATTTTCCGGCCGGTGACGCGACGGCGTTTCTGGCGGCACGGTTTCCGCCGCTCGAGCCGAAGGTCTCGGTGGACTACGCCATCATGGAGAAGGCCGCGCAGGTCGAGACCCTGCTGGCGGAGTTCGACTGGGATGACGTCGGCACCTGGACGGCGCTGCCGGCACACCTGCCGGCCGATGCCGCCGGCAACACCCTGCGCGGTCCCGTTGTCGTGCACGAAGCGGCCAACAACATCGTGCTCAGCAACGGCCGCACCGTCGCCCTCTGCGGCGTGCGCGACCTTGTGGTCGTCGAGACACCCGATGCCGTGCTCGTGTGCCACCGCGACGCCGTGCCCGCCATCAAGCAGCTGCTGCCGCAGGTGCCGCCGGCGCAGCTTTGAGTCTTGCTGAGAAATTCCCGTTGACGCGGCCGGATGGCCGGCCTTTATCTCCGCCTCTTTTCCCGTGGCAAGATAGCTCAGTTGGTAGAGCAGAGGACTGAAAATCCTTGTGTCCCCGGTTCGATTCCGGGTCTTGCCACCACTTTCAAAACCCGCGGTTCCCAAGAACTTGCGGGTTTTTTGTTTGGCGGGGCGGGGCTTTGGGTGCAGCCATGGGGCTGCATGAGCACGACCATCCAATACCCCCGCGATCCGGCCACCCCGGTTTCCCATCTGCCGTTCAGCCCCGCGACGCGGGTGGGCGACCTGATCTTCGTGTCGGGACAGGCCTCCGTGGATGCGACGGGGAAGATCGTCCAAGACACCTTCGAGGGCGAGTTTCGTCGCTCGGTGGAGAATCTCCGCAAGGTGCTTGAGTCCGCGGGCAGCGACCTGCGGCATGTCGTGCAGGTGCGCAGCTACGTGCGCGATCCGGCCAATGTCGCGCGCTACAACGAACTCTACCGCGAGTATTTCACCGCACCCTATCCGGCGCGCACCACGATCACGCACTGCCTGCCCGAGGTGCTGCACTTCGAGATCGAGTGCATCGCGGTGGCGAAGTAGTCTCGCCGTATGAAAGCATCCAAGCCGCTGCCGGGAGGAGTCTGGTCGGCCACGCCCACACCGCTCACCGCCGACAGGCGTTTCGACGAAAACTCCGTGCCGCGGCTCGTCGCCCATCACCTGCGGCTTGGCGTGCAGGGGCTGATGCTGGCGGGCACCTGTGGCGAGGGTCCGTGGCTGCGGGCCGACGACAAGGCGGCGCTCGTGCGCGCGGTTGTGGCGGCGTCCGCCGGCCGGCTGCGCGTGGCGGTGCAGGTGACGGACAACTCCGCCGCGCGGGTGCTGGCCAACATCGAGCAGGCGGCGGAGTGGGGCGCGGAGATCGCGGTGGTGGATGCGCCGTGGTTTTTCCTCAATGGCACGCCGGCGCGGAAGCTCGCCCACTACCGCGAGATTGTCCGCGCGAGCGTGCTGCCGGTCGGTTTCTACGACCGCGGCAAGCACAGCCCGAACGCGTTGCCGGAGGAATTGCTCCCGGAACTGCTCGCCGAGCCCGGCATCGTGATGGTGAAGGACAGTTCGCAGTCGGAGATGCGTCGCGACCTTTACCTGGCGGCGATGAAAGCCCGGCCGGGACTGGTCGTGCTCGACGGCGACGAGTTCAACTGCGTGGACTACCTGCGCGCCGGCTACAGCGGGCTCCTGCTGGGCGGCGGGATTTTCAACGGCGGCATTGCCGGCCGGATCATCGCCGCGGTGCGGGCCGGCGATCTGGCCGGGGCCGCGCAACTGCAGGCCCGGATGAACGACCTGATGCTGCGCGTGTATGGCGGCCCGAAAATCGAGTGCTGGCTGACGGGCCTCAAAGAGCTTCTCGTGCGGATGGGTGTCTTCTCGACGCATGCCAACCATCTCGACTACCCGCTCACCGCGGAGTGCGCCGCGCAGATCGCGGCGGCGCTGGACGGCTCCGACGGGCTGGGCTATCGCGCCGACCTCCTGCCCTGAGCGACTTCACCCGGCATGAACCCCGCGAAAAGCCCGTTGCCCTACACCGACACCAAGCCGCAGGGCTCGGCGGATTTTTATTACGCGATCAACGCGACCTTCCGCTACATCCTGACGAAGCTGGGGCACGAGGCGTGGAGCGCTTATCTGCAGGAGATGGGCCGCGGCTACTTCGCGCCGGTCAATGCGGCGTGGCGGACGGGCGGTCTGCCGGCGGTGGCGCGGTATTGGCGGGCGTTTTTTGCCGCGGAGCCGGGCGCGGTGGTGGAGGTGACGGAGCAGCCCGACCGCGTGGAGATCCACGTGCGCGAGTGCCCGGCGCTGAAGCACCTGCGGGCGGGCGGCCGGGAGATCGTGCGCGATTACTGCCGCCACTGTCATGTGCTCGGCGCGGCGCGCGCGGCGGAGGCGGGACTGGAGATGCGCCTGGACGGGGGCAACGGCAGTTGCCGGCACACCTATGCGCTGCCGTCCGCGGCGCTCCCGCCGCAGGAGCCCGCGGCCATCGCGGAGGTCGCGCCATGATCGGCTGCTACGATTTCTGCGGCCACTACGAATGGACCTTCGGCTGGCTGGAGCGCGCCGGCGGCCATGCGCTGGTGCGCGATTATTGGAACGAGGCAATCAACCATGACAGCCAGCGGCACGCGCGGGACCTGATCCGCGGCGAGGGCATCCCCGGCATGCTGAAATACTGGGGGCACACGCTGCTGGAGGAGTCGCCCGATCTCGGCTTCCACATTTCGCACCGTGAGGATGTTTTCCGGATCGATTTCCACGACTGCCCCTCGCGGGGCTTCCTGCTGCGCAACGGCATCCACCATTACCGCGATTACTGCGACCACTGCATGGGCTGGACGGGTCCGATGCTCCGCGAGGCGGGCTACGTGATCGACCACGAGCACAACCACCGCGGCCAGTGCTGGTGGGAGATGCGGCCGGCGGGCACGCCCGGCGGTCATGCCGCGCCCGGCAGTGTGGCCGGCGCCAAGGATGTGCGCCTGCGCGCCGACTGGCCGCGCGATCCCGCGCAGCTCGACCGTTACCAAAAGGCCAACGACCCCGACGAAAAGCTTGCATGAAAACCCCGATGATCAAAGGACCGATCTTCAACCAGGACAGCACGGACTTCTTTTTCGTGCGCACGGCCGACCAGATGAGCGGCGAGGCGGTGGACGCCTATATCGACGACCTGCACCGCGCCGGCATCGGCACTTTTTTCTCCTGTGGCAACGCGATGCGGGCCAACTACGCCAGCAAGGTGTGGGAGACCGACTGGCACGGCTACGACCCCGCCGGGCCGGACGACCAGCCGGTGCTGCGGCACCTGCCGGCGGCCTCGATCGTGCCCACGCGCCGGCGGCTCGACTCCGCGAAGCGGCTGGCCGACCTCGGCGTGAATTTCCATGAGCGCGCGCTGGCGCGCTGCCGGCATCACGGCATCGGCGCCTGGATGACCGTGCGGCTCAACGATGTGCACGACTGCATGGCGGTGGACACCCCTTTGCTCAGCACCTTCTACAAAGAACAGCGCGCCGCGAAAAAACTGCGCGCGCCCCATCGCGGCAAGTGGTGGGCGGAGATGGGCCTCGATTGGGAGCGGCCCGAAGTGCAGGAGCATTTTCTCAAGCTCGTGCGCGAGCAGTTGGAGACATTCGATCTCGACGGCCTCGAGCTCGACTGGATGCGGTTTGTCCTGCACTTCCGCGCCGGCCGCGAACTGGCCGGCGGTCGGGCCATCACGGCGTGGATGCGCCGCGTGAAGGAGCTTTGCGGCGCGGCGGTGCGGCGCCTGGGGCATCCCGTGAAGCTGGCCGTGCGGGTGCCAACGCGCCCGGAGACCGCCCGGAGGCTGGGCTTCGATGCCGTGGCCTGGGCGCGCGAGGGGCTGGTGGACCTGATCGTGCCGACGCCGTTCTGGTCGAGTTCGGATTTCGACATCCCGGTCGGCGAATGGCGGCGGCTGCTTGATGGCACCGCCGCTCAACTCGCGCCCGGCATGGAAGTGCGCTACCAACCGGTGCCCAATGGTCCGGCGCAGAACATGAGCGCCGGCCTCGCCGCAGGTCTGGCGCTGACCATCCTGCACGGCGGTGCGGACCAGGTTTACCTGTTCAACTATTTCCCGACCGGGCACGGGCTGGTGAAGGAGTGGGGCGCCGAGCCCTACCACACCGTGATCCGGGCGATGGGCGATGCAAAGGCACTGGCCCGGCTGCCGCGGGTCCATGCGGTGACCTACCGCGATGTGCGCGCGCCCGGGGACGGTCCGGACCATGCGTTGCCCGCCACCGATAATGGCGCGGATTTCCAATGGCCGCCGGGCTGCTCGCTGCGCATCCAGACCGGCCCAAAACCGGAGGCGCATCGCACGGTGACGCTGCAACTGGAGTTCGACACGGCGACCGCGGCACCGGACAAGCTGGCGGTCTTCGTGAACAGCCAGCCCTGCACCGTGGCCTCGGTGCAAGGGACCGTGGTCAATTACGCGGTGCCGGTCGCGCTGCTCGAAGAGGAGGCGCAGGTCGTGGAGGTGCTCGAAGGCAAGACGGGCGGCTTCAAGATCGTCCGCGCCGAGCTGCACATCGGCCCGGCGTGAACGGCGGTAGGTCAGCGCGCTTGCGCGCGCCCTGAAGCGCCCGCGAGCGGGCTGCCGACGGTGAGGCTCAGTCCTTGAGCAGGTCGCGCAGATCGGAGAGCGAGAGTTTCGCGGCGCCGGCGTCGCTCGCTTCGAACACACCGGCGAGCAGGGCGCGTTTTTCGTCCTGCAGGGCGAGCACCTTTTCCTCGACGGTGCCGGCGCAGATGAGCTTGTAGCTGGTGACGGTGCGGGTCTGGCCGATGCGGTGGGCACGGTCGGTGGCCTGCATCTCGACGGCAGGATTCCACCACGGGTCGAGGTGCACGACGGTGTCGGCGCCGGTGAGGTTGAGTCCGGTGCCGCCGGCCTTGAGCGAGAGCAGGAAGAGCGGAATTTCCGGCGAGCGCTGGAAACGGTCCACTTCGGCCTGGCGCGCGCGGGCGGACATCGCGCCGTCGAGGTAGCAATGGGCGGTGCCGGCCTCTTCGAGCTCGGTGCGCAGCAGCGCAAGCAGCGAGGTGAACTGGGAGAACACGAGCACGCGGTGGCCGTCGTCGAGCGCCTCGTCGAGCAGTTCGCGCAACGCCTCCCGTTTGGCGGAGTCTGCCGCCGCCGCCGAGGTCTCGACCAGCCGCGGATCGCAGCAGATCTGGCGCAGGCGCAGGAGCTGGGTGAGCGTCGCGAGCCGCAGGCGGGCTTCGCTGGCGCCGGCGGCCGCGAGGTCGAGGAGGTCGCGTTCGGATTGCTCCTGCATCCGCCGGTAGAGGGCGGCCTGGGCGGCGGTGGGTTCGCACCAGAGAATCTGCTCGATCTTCGGCGGCAGTTCCGGGGCGACGCTTTGTTTGGTGCGGCGCAGGATGTAGGGGGCCGTCTGCGCGCGGAGGCGTTCGTCATGCCAGGCGCGCTCGTCGGCCCGCAGCCCGGGCGGGAGCGGACGCAGGAAACCGGGCAGGAGGAATTCGAACAGCGAGCGCAGGTCGTCGAGCGAGTTTTCCAGCGGCGTGCCGGTGAGGAGGAAGCGGGTGCCGGCGCGCAGGGCGCGGAGCGCCTGGGTGTTCTGCGAGCGGCGGTTCTTGATGTGCTGGGCTTCGTCGGCGACCACGCAGTCGAAGCCGGCGCCGGCGAACAGCTCGCGGTCGCGCGTGAGCGTGCCATAGCTTGTGATGATGAGGTCGTGTGAGCCGAAGGCGGCGAGGCGGCGCTGGCCGTGGTGCACGAAGACGGACAACTGCGGCGTGAAGCGGGCGGCCTCGCGCCGCCAGTTTTCGAGCAGGGAGGCGGGGGCGACGACCAAGCGGCGTGAGCCCGGCGGCAGGGCGGCCAGCAGGCCGAGGGCCTGGAGGGTTTTGCCGAGCCCCATCTCATCAGCGAGGATGCCGCCGAGTTTTTGCGCGTGCAGATACCAGAGCCAGGCGGCACCGAGGCGCTGGTAGGGCCGCAACTGCACGGCGAGACCGGCCGGCAACGGCGCGGGTGGCAGCGTGGTGAGGTCGCGCAGCGCGCGGCTGCGCTCCCGCCATGCTTCCGGCGGGGCGAACTGCGGCGAAAGTTCCTCCAGCACGGCCTCGGCCTCCGCCAGCCGCGTGCGCGGCAGCCGCACGGTGCGGCGCGGAGACAGCGACGCCTGCGGTTCGCCGGCGAGGATTTGCTGGGCGGCGGCGAGTTTGGCCAGCCGCGCGGCGCCGAGCAGGTAGATGTTGCCGTTGGCTTCGACGTAGCCGCGGTTGCCTGCCACGGCCGCGCGCAGGGCCGCTTCATCCGCGTCTCCGGCCTCGAGTGCGACCGTGACGGCGAAGTCTTCGCCCGCGGCCGCGGCGGAGCAGGCGACGTCGGCGGCCTGCAGGTGGGCGGTGCGCCGGGTGAAGTTTTCCGTGAAGCGGGCACCCCAGGTGGTGCGGAGCTTGTCGCCGTGGGCGGCGAGGAAGTTCAGCGTCTTGTGCCGGTCGCGCAGCCACCACTGGCGGTTGGAAGGCTCGAGGACGAAGCCGGAAGTTTTGAGCAGGTCGAGGATCTCGGCGTAGGCGGAATGATCGCGCGAGGGCAGGGTGACGGCGAGGTAGTGCTCGCTGCCGTCCACCGTCATGGGTGCGGGGCGGTGGCCGATTTTCGGGCTTTGTTTCCCGTTTTTGGGCGCGGGGTGTGGCTCTTTGACCGGCTCCGGCGGCAGGTCGTGCGCCCACGGTTTCGCCGGCCCGTTGTCATCGACGAAGACCGGCTGCGCCCCGGCCGCGGCGACGAGTTCACGGAGCTGGGCGCGGGTGAGCTGGATGAATTTCGGCGGGACGGGCGCAGCGCACCAGCGTTGCAGCAGGGCCAGCGCCGGCAGCAGCTCCGGCGGCGGCATGGCGGCGAGGTCCACCTCCACCTTGAGCGGGATGGCGTCGCGCCCGATGGCGGCGGAGAGATTGGGCGGCAGGTGCAGGCGGAGCATGGCGGGGCAAACAGGACCGGGATGCCGGGCGTGGTTGTCAATCCGCGGCGTCCGCGAGATTTTGAGGTTTCCTCTCCCGGCGATTGCGGCAGGATTTCCACCGTCATGCCCCGCCCCCCAAGGAAAGATGCCGAACACGAGCGCCTGCGGGCGGACGATCGGCGTGAGGCGAACTGGAAGCGCTGGGGACCCTACCTCGCCGAGCGGCAGTGGGGGACGGTGCGGGAGGACTATTCGCCGGACGGAGAATGCTGGGACTACTTCAGCCATGAGCAGGCGGTGAGCCGTGCCTACCGCTGGGGCGAGGACGGATTGCTCGGCATCACGGACCGCGAGTGCCGGCTGTGTTTTGCCGTGGCGTTGTGGAACGGGCGCGACCCGATCCTCAAGGAGCGCCTCTTCGGGCTGACCAACGGCGAGGGCAACCACGGCGAGGATGTGAAGGAGTGCTATTTCTACCTCGACAGCACGCCGACGCACTCGTGGATGCGCGCGCTCTACAAATACCCGCAGGCCGCTTTTCCCTACGACGAGCTGCGCCGCGAAAACCGGCGGCGCTCGCGCGAGGAGCCCGAATACGAGCTGGCGGACACCGGGGTGTTCGAGGGCAACCGCTATTTTGACGTGGAGGCGGCCTACGCCAAAGCCGGTCCGAACGACATCCTGATCGAGCTGACGCTGGCGAACCGCGGACCGGAAGCGGCGACCCTGCACGTGCTGCCCACGCTGTGGTTTCGCAACACCTGGTCGTGGGGCTGCCGCCATGAAGGCTGTGAGATCAAGCCGCGGCTGCGAGAAACCGCCCCGGGCCGCGTGCAATGCGACCACGCCACGCTGGAGCGGATGATTTTCGCCGTGGATGCGGTGGACGGGGTCGTGCCGCCGCTGCTTTTCACGGACAACGAGACCAACACCGCAAAGCTCTTCGGCGCCGACAATTCGCCCGCGCACCCGAAGGACGCGTTTCACGACTACGTCGTGCACGGCCGGCGCGAGGCGGTGAACCCGCGCGCCACCGGGACCAAGTGCGCGGCGCATGTTGTGCTCGATCTCGCGGCGGGCGAGACGCGCAAGCTCCGCCTGCGGCTCTTTGCCGAGGCGGAGGCGCCGGCGGATCCCTTGGGACGCGAGTTCGAGGCGACTTTTGCCGCCCGGCAACGCGAAGCCCAGGCGTTCTATGGCGCGCTCGGGGCGGCGGGAAGCGACGGGAAGTGCGCGGTGGCACGGCAGGCCTACGCGGGGCTGCTGTGGTCGAAGCAGTTCTACCACTACATCGTCGAGGACTGGCTGCGCGGCGATCCCGACCAGCCGGCGCCGCCACCGGCGCGGTTGACCGGGCGCAACCACGACTGGCCGCACTTTTACGCGCGGGACATCCTCTCGATGCCGGACAAGTGGGAATACCCGTGGTTCGCGGCGTGGGATCTCGCCTTCCACATGCTGCCGATGGCGCAGCTCGACCCGAAGTTCGCCAAGCACCAGCTCAACCTGCTGCTGCGCGAATGGTATCTGCATCCCAACGGGCAGATGCCGGCCTATGAATTCGCCTTCGGCGACGTGAATCCGCCGGTGCACGCGTGGGCCTGCTGGCGCGTTTACAAGATGACCGGGCCGCGCGGCGGGCGCGACCGGCTCTTCCTCGCGCGCACCTTCCAGAAACTCCTGCTCAACTTCACCTGGTGGGTGAACCGGAAGGACCCGCACGGGCAGCACGTCTTCAGCGGCGGCTTCCTTGGGCTCGACAACATCGGGGTCTTCGACCGGTCGAAGCCGCTGCCCGGCGGCGGTCACCTGGAGCAGGCGGACGGCACGGCGTGGATGGCGTTCTACTGCGGCACGATGCTGGCGATGGCGCTCGAACTGGCCGAGGGCGACCCGGCTTACGAGGACATCGCGTCGAAATTTTTCGAGCACTTCGTCGCGATCGCCGACGCCATGAACCGGCTGGGCGGCAGCGGGCTCTGGCACGAGGAGGACGGCTTTTACTACGACCAGTGGAAGGTGAACGGCCGCGGCGAGCCGCTGCGCCTGCGCTCGATGGTGGGGGTGATCCCGCTTTTCGCGGTGGAGTTCATCGAAGAGTCCACGCTGGCGAAGCTCCCGGGCTTCGCGAAGCGCACGCGCTGGTTCTTGGAGAACCGGCGCGACCTCGCGTCGCAGATTTCCTATCTCGCCCACGACGGCCGGGACGCGGGCCGGCACATGCTGGCCATCCCCACCCGCGAGCGACTGGAGCGGGTGCTGCGCTACGTGCTCGACGAGCGCGAGTTTCTCTCACCGCACGGCGTGCGCTCGCTCTCGCGCCACCACGCCGAGCATCCCTTCGTGCTGCATCTGGACGGACAGGAGCACCGCGTGGACTACGTGCCCGGCGAATCGAACACCTGGCTGTTCGGCGGCAACTCCAACTGGCGCGGCCCCGTGTGGTTTCCGCTCAACTATCTGCTCATCGAAGCGCTGGAGCGGTATCATCATTTTTACGGCGACAGCTTCACGCTGGAATTTCCCACCGGCAGCGGCCGGCGGCTGAACCTCGCGGCGATCGCGGACGAACTGGCGCGACGGCTGACCGGACTGTTCCTGCCCAACGGTGGCGGGCGCCGGCCGGCACTCGGCCTGGACCCCCGTTTCGTGAGCGATCCGCACTGGCGGGACCTGATTCTGTTCCATGAATATTTCCACGGCGACACGGGCGAGGGGCTGGGCGCGAGCCACCAGACCGGGTGGACGGCGTTGGTGGCCAAGATGATAACGGACCGGGCGGGGTAGGGGCTTTTTGTCGCGGCATCAGGTTCCCCGGAAAATTTCCCAAAAGTTATGCGCAAAGCCTGAACCCCGGATAGGCGTGCCGGTCCCGCGGGGGCCGTGAAAATATCCACCATCCGGGCCGGGCGTCACAGCCGGGCCCTTTCCGTTTTAGGCCTGCTGGCTTTGACCGTCGCGCTCCCGGCGCGCGCTGAGACGACGCGCGCGGAAGTTTTGCTGGCCATCCATTGGGTGGAGAACCCGCGCAACGTCACCAAGCCCGGTCCCAAGGGCGAACTGGGGCCGTATCAGTTTCGCGAGCCCACCTGGCGCATGCACACGCAGGCGCCCTTCCGGCGCGCCCTCGACCGCGAGCAGGCGGCGACGGTGGCCCGGCGCCACTACGATTGGATCGTCCGCGGCCTCGTGCGCAACGGCCTGCCGGTGACGCCCTACAACATTGCGCTGGCATGGAACGGCGGCCTGAGCGCCACCGTGCGCGGCCGGGTGCCGGCCGCGGCGCACCGCTATGCTGAGCGCGTGCACAACCTCGCGGAGGAAATGCGCCGCCTGCGGCTGGCGCAAAATCAGGCCCCACCAGCCGGCCAATAGCCCCCACACGGTTGTCATCTATTATATGACAACCGTGGGTGCCGCGCTTTCCGTCCGCCGGCGCGGGCCGGCGCCGGATTGGCCGGATGGGCCGGCCGCGGGGATGAATTCGCGCTTGGTTGTTCGCGGCGGGGCGGACAGATTCGGCCGGTTCGCATGCGCCCACGA
>JAHCLN010000049.1 GCA_026125215.1 Opitutaceae bacterium | reverse complement strand
GTGGGGCGGTCGTCACTCATGGGGCGGGTGGGGCTAGGCGGTTGAAAAGGCGTAGCGGGTGAGACGTTTTTGCGGGGTGCCGGGATAAACCAAGATGTCGCCGAGATCGCGGCGGTGTGCGCCGTCCGGGTAGCCCTGGCATTCGAGGCAGAGCCCGTCGTGCGGGCCGTAGGTGCGGCCGGCTTTGCCCGTGAGCGTGCCGTCGAGCGCCATGCCGGTGTAGAACTGCAGGGCGCAGTCGTTGGTGGAAACTTCGAGCACGCGGCCGGAAACGGGTTCGGTCACGCGTGCCACCGTGGCCGGTGCCACCGCGGCCGCGGCGCGGATGAAATAGTGCTCGCCGTGGGCGCGGAACATTCCCGGCAGCGCGTCGCCGAGACGGCGCGGGTGCGTGAAGTCGTTGCCGGTGCCGGCAACCGCCGTGCGCCGGCCGGAGAGAGTCATGTTGGCATCCGCAGCGGGCACCACCTCGGTGGCGTGGATCTGCACCATGTGGTTGAGCACGTTGCCGCTCCCCTCCCCTGCGAGATTGAAGTAAGAATGCTGGGCGAGCGAAAGCGGGGTCACGCGGTCGGTGACGGCCTCGGATTCGACAACGAGAGCGTTGTCGTCGGTGAGGGTGTAGGTGACGGTGACGTCGAGATTGCCGGGATAACCTTCTTCGCCGTCGGGACTGCGGTAAAAAAGACGCAGCGAGTTGGGTGTGGCGGCCAACACCGACCAAAGGCGCTTGTCGAAACCGACACGACCGCCGTGCAGGTGGTTGGGGCCGTCGGTCAGCGCGAGCGGGCGCACACCGTCGGGCAGTTGCAATCGGCCGGCGGAGACGCGGCCGGCGATGCGGCCGATGATGGCGCCGAAATACGGGTGGCCGGCCACGTAGGCCTCCAGCCGGTCGAAGCCAAGGACGACGTCGGCCAACTTGCCGTGGCGGTCGGGCATGCGCAGCGCGGTGATGATGCCGCCGTAAGTGATGACATCCGCGGAAGCGCCGGCGGCGTTGCGCAGGGTGTATTGGGCGACGGCCCGGCCGTCGGGCAGCCGGCCGAAAGGTTTGGGGGTCATGGGACGGAGATTATTTGTGCTTCTGCCACTCGAATTTGTTGCGGTCGATCCAGCGGTAGTGGTCGGCGTAGCGGAGGCCGGCGGCGGAGTTTTCGTCCAGAATGATGGTGGCCCGGGGATGCATTTGCAGCGCCGAGCCGGGGCAGATGGCCGCGAGCGGGCCCTCGATCATGTGCTCGACGGCGCGGACCTTGGCCGGACCGAAGGCGAGGAGCAGGCAGCGGCGGGCGTCGAGGATGGTGCCGATGCCCATGGTGAGGGCGTGCTTGGGCATGGCTTCCAGCGAACCGAAAACCTCGCTGTTGTCGCGCAGGGTCTGCTCGGAAAGGATTTTTATCCAGGTGCGCGAACGCAGCGAGCCGGTGGGTTCGTTGAAGCCGATGTGGCCGTTGCGCCCGAGACCGAGGAGCTGGATGTCGATGCCGCCGGCATCGGTGATGCGCCGCTCGTAGTCGCGACATTCGGTGTGCAGATCGGCCGCGGTGCCGTCGGGGACGTGGGTGCGCCGTTGGTCGATGTTGATGTGCCGAAAAAGGTTTTCCCGCATGAAATACCGGTAGGACTGCGCGTGCGTGGCCGGCAGGCCGACGTATTCGTCGAGGTTGAAGGTCGTGACGCGGCTGAAATCCAGCCCCTCCTCGCGGTGGAGGCGGATGAGCTCCTGGTAGAGCCGGAGCGGCGTGCGGCCGGTGGCGAGGCCGAGCACGGCATCGGGTTTTTCGCGGACAACCCGGGCGATGATCTTGGCGCCGAGGACGCAACCGACGTCGGCATTCTCGCGGATCAGGACTTCCATGGGCCGCAAGCTAGGCCCACGGGGGGAGGCGGACAAGCGCCGACTCGCAGGGCCGGCGCCCAAGTGTGTCAGCGCCGCTTGCGCTTGAGGGCGAGCTGGACGCCGGCGTAGCGGACGAGGCCCTGCAGGTGTTCGAGTTCCTGCGGGTCCATGGTCTTGGCGGTGGCGAGCTCGCGCTCGGCGCGCTTCATCGCTTCCTCCACGGCCTTTTCGTCGATGTGCTCCTCGTTGATGGCGTGCTCGGCGAGCACGGAAACCTTGTCGCCGTCAATCTGCGCGAAACCGCCGCCGACCGCCAGGAACTTGCTCTGGCCGTCCTTGGTCACGCACAGCTCGCCGTGCTCCACCTGCGTGAGCAGGGGGATGTGGCCGGGGAGGATGCCGATCTCGCCGTCCACCGTCGGGATGACGACGGTGTCGATGGTGTCGGAATAAACCCGGGCCTCGGGGGTGACGATTTCGAGGGTGAGAGGCATGGAGAGATTACTTCTTGGCGGCGGCGAGCACTTCGTCGATGCCGCCCTTCATGTAGAAGTCGCCCTCGGGGACCTGGTCGAGTTCGCCGGAGAGGATCATCTGGAAGCCGCGGATGGTGTCCTTGACGGACACGTATTTGCCGGGCGAGCCGGTGAAGACCTCGGCCACGTGGAAGGGCTGCGAGAGGAAGCGCTGAATCTTGCGGGCGCGATAGACGGTCTGCTTGTCCTCGGGCGAGAGTTCGTCGAGACCGAGAATGGCGATGATGTCCTGCAGGTCCTTGTAGCGCTGGAGGACGCGCTGCACCTCGCGGGCGACCTTGTAGTGGTCTTCGCCGACGATGGAGGGTTCGAGCGCCTTCGAGACGGAGGCGAGCGGGTCCACGGCGGGATAGATGCCGAGCTCGGCGATGGAGCGCTCGAGCACGATGGTGGAGTCGAGGTGGGCGAAGGTGTTGGCCGGCGCCGGGTCGGTGAGGTCGTCGGCGGGCACGTAAACGGCCTGAAAGGAGGTGATGGAACCCTTTTTGGTGGAGGTGATGCGCTCCTGGAGAAGGCCCATCTCGTTGGCGAGGGTCGGCTGGTAACCCACCGCGGAGGGCGAGCGGCCGAGGAGCGCGGACACCTCGGAACCGGCCTGCGAGAAGCGGAAGATGTTGTCCACGAAGAGGAGCACGTCCTGGTTTTTCTCGTCGCGGAAATACTCGGTCATCGCGAGGGCCGAGAGGGCGACGCGCATGCGGGCGCCCGGGGGTTCGTTCATCTGGCCGTAAACCAGCGCGACCTTGGACTTGCTGAGGTCCTTCTGGTCGATGACGCCGGCCTCGGACATTTCATGGTAAAGGTCGTTGCCCTCGCGGGAGCGCTCACCCACGCCGGCGAACACGGAGTAGCCGCCGTGCGCCTTGGCGATGTTGTTGATGAGCTCCATGATGACGACGGTCTTGCCCACGCCGGCGCCGCCGAAGGCGCCGACCTTGCCGCCCTTGGTGAAGGGGGCGATGAGGTCGATGACCTTGATGCCGGTCTCGAGAATCTGGGCCTTGGTGTCCTGGTCCACGAGCGCGGGGGCCGCGCGGTGGATCGGGTATTTCTTCTGGTAGGGCACCGGACCGCGGCCGTCCACGGGGTCGCCGGTGACGTTGAAGATGCGGCCAAGAACGCCCTCGCCGACCGGGACGGAGATGGGGGCGCCGGTGTCCACGACTTCCATGCCGCGCACGAGGCCCTCGGAGGAGGACATGGCGATGGCGCGGGCGAGGCCGGCGCCGAGATGCTGCTGCACCTCAAGGGTGAGCACTTCCTTGCTGCCGGAGACGTCGAACTCGACGGTCAGCGCCTGGTAGATGGGCGGGATGGTGTTTTCCGCGAACTGAACGTCAACGACGGGGCCGATGACTTGGACGATTTTTCCGGTGTTGCTCATGGCTTAAAGGATGTGGGGATGCGGTTTTTGCAGCGGTTAGGCGGCGAAAGAAGCGGCGGAGATCTCGAGGATTTCCTGGGTGATGGCGGCTTGGCGCGCCTTGTTGTATTCGAGGGTGAGATCGCCGAGCAGGTTGGTGGCGTTGTCCTTGGCGGTCTTCATGGCGACCATGCGGGCGCTGTGCTCGGAGGCCTTGGCGTCGAGCACGTGCTGGTAGATCTCGCGGTTGATGTAGAGCGGCAGCAGGGCGTCGAGGACGGTGGCGGCATCGGGTTCGAACAGCATTTCGTTGCGGTGGGCCGGGGCGGCGGCCGCGGACTGGCCGGCGTCGGAACGCAGGTCGGTGATCACGTCCTTGACGCTGGTCAGCGGCAGCAACGGCATGAGGGAGGGCTCCTGCACGAGGGTGTTGCGGAAGTGGGGCCAGATGAGCTCCACGGTGTCCACGGCACCCTCAAGGAACTGCTGCACCATGAACTCGGCGACCACCTTGACTTCGGAGAAACCGACGCGGTCGCTGACCTGGAAGTCGGCGAGCAGGTCGCGTTTCGCGCGGGCGAGGAACTGCGCGCCCTTGCGGCCGATCACGACATACTTGGCGGGGGTCTTGATATCGAGGACGAGCTTGAAGAGGTTGGCGTTGAGCGGACCGCAGAGGCCCTTGTCCGTCGTGATCAGGATGATGCCGCGGGTCTTGATCTCACGCTTGGCGAGGAAGGGGTGATGGGATTCCTCCACGCGGTCGGCGAGCGCCGAGAGCATGTTGGCCATCAACTGCGCGTAGGGCCGGCCGGCGAGCGCGAGGCCCTGCGCCTTCTTCATTTTCGACGCGGCGACCAGCTCCATCGCCTTGGTGATCTGGCGGGTGTTTTTGACCGACTTGATGCGCCGGCGGATGTCGCGGGTGGAGGCCATCGAGGATGAACGCGGGTTGGCGGGAGATTACTTGCGGGCGGAATAGGAGGACTTCCACTCGTCGCAGGCGGCCTGGAGCTTGGCCTCGAGGTCCTTGTCGAGGGCGGCCTTGGTGCGGATCTCGGTGAGGAGGGCGTCCTTGCGGGTGGTGAAGAATTCCTTGAGCGAGGCCGCGGCGGCGACGACGGACTTCACGTCGATGTCGTCGAAGAGGTTCTTCTGCATGCCGAAGAGGACGGCGACCTGCAGTTCGATGGGCGACGGGCTGAAGGCGGGCTGCTTGAAGAGCTCGACGATGCGGGCGCCGCGCTCGAGCTGGGCCTTGGTCTTGGCGTCGAGGTCGGAGCCGAACTGGGCGAAGGCCGCAAGTTCGCGGAACTGGGCGAGTTCGCCCTTCAGTTTGCCGCCGACCTGCTTGGTGGCCTTGATCTGCGCGGCGGAACCGACGCGCGAGACGGAGAGACCCACGGACACCGCGGGGCGGATGCCCTGGTTGAAGAGGTCGGTTTCGAGGAAGATCTGGCCGTCGGTGATGGAGATGACGTTCGTCGGGATGTAGGCGGAAACGTCGCCGGCCTGCGTCTCGATGATCGGGAGCGCCGTGAGCGAGCCCTTGCCGTCGAGGCGGGCGGAGCGCTCGAGCAGGCGGGAGTGGAGATAGAACACATCGCCGGGATAAGCTTCGCGGCCGGAGGGGCGCTTGAGGATGAGCGAGATCTGGCGGTAGGCGACGGCGTGCTTGGAGAGATCGTCATAGACGATGAGCGCATCCATGCCGTTTTCCATGAACCACTCGCCGATGGCCGCGCCGGAGAACGGGGCGAGGTATTGGTTGGCGGGGTTGTCGGCCGCGGGGGCGGCGACAATGATGGTGTATTCCAGCGCGCCGGCCTCCTCGAGGGCGGCGATGGTGCGGACGATGTTGGAGTTCTTCTGGCCGACCGCGACGTAGATGGAGTAGACGGGGCGGAAGTTTTTGTCGCCGCTGGCGAGGCCGACCTTGTTGATCTTCGCCTGGTTGATGATCGTGTCGATCGCGATGGTGGTCTTGCCGGTGCCGCGGTCGCCGATGATCAGCTCGCGCTGGCCGCGGCCGATCGGGATCATGGAGTCGATGGCCATGATGCCGGTGAAGAGCGGCTGGGAGACGGATTTGCGGACGATGATGCCGGGGGCGATCTTCTCGACGGGATTGAACTGCTTGGTCTCGATGGGGCCCTTGCCGTCCACGGGATTGCCGAGGGCGTCCACGGTGCGGCCGAGGAGGGCTTTGCCGACGGGCACGGAGAGGAGCTTGCCGGTGGTGCAAACCTCGTCGCCCTCCTTGAGCTGGGAGATGTCGCCGAGGACGACGCAGCCGACCTCGTCTTCCTCGAGGTTGAGCGCGATGCCGATGGCGCCACCGGGGAACTGGACCATCTCGTTATACATCACCTCGGAGAGGCCGTCGATTTTGGCGACGCCGTCGGCGAGGGTGCGGATGGTGCCGGTGTTCTTCTTGACCGCCTTGTTGGAAAGCTTGGCGATCTGTTGTTCGATTTGTTCGAGGACGGTGCTCATGGCGCGGGCGGACAGGTTTGGGTTTTAAAGGTGGTTCAGACGGTGGAGAGTTCGGCGAGCTGGCCGGCAATGGAGGATTCGAAGACATCGTCGCCGACGCGCACGCGCAGGCCGGCGATGAGGCTGGCATCCTGCCGGGCCTGCGGCGTGATGACGCGCCGGTATTTCTGCGAGAGAGCGCCGGCGATGCCGGCGAGGATGGAGTCGGCCACGGGGCCGGCGTGCTCGACCACGGCCCGGCTCTTGGCGAGCTCGCGGGCGATCAGGCGTTCGTAGGCCTTGAGCACGAGGAGCGGGTTGGCCGGACGGTGCTTTTCCACGTAGGCGAGCACGCCCGCGACCTGCTCGGCGGACACGAGGCCGTTGACGAGGCTCAGCTTGAAGAGCTGGCGGGCGAGCGACTGGGCTTTCTTGTGGTGGGCGGCCATCGGATGAATCAGACGACGGTGAGTTCGCGGGCGGCGGCCTGGTTGTAGGCGGCGCGGTCGGCGTCGGAGAGCTGCTTGGCGAGGACGCGCTCGGCGGTGACGACGACGAGGCGGGCGATCTCGGTGCGGGCCTCGGCGAGCATCTTGCGGTGCTCAAGCTCGATGGCGTGCTGGGCCTTGGCGAGGGTGTCGCTGGCGCGCTGGGTGGCGTCCTGCATCTGGCGGTCGAGGAATTCCTTGGCGGTCTTGCGGGCGTCCTCGACGATCTTGGAGGCCTCGACCTGGGCGGCCTTCACGATCTGGGCGCTCTCCTGCTGGGCGGCGGCGAGCTTGGCCTGCATCTCCTCGGCGTGGCGGAGGCCGTCGCCGATCTTCTTGTTGCGCTCCTCCATCGTGGCGATGGTGGGCTTGATGCCGAACTTGTAGAGGACGCCGAAAAGGATCAGGAAGCTGATCACCTGCATGCCGATGTATTTCGGATCGATGCCGAATTTTTCGACCATACCGGGTTCAGCGGCGACTTCGGTAACAGCGAGCAGGAGTGGCAGCATGACGGGAAAGGGATTGGCCGCGGGCAGGTTGAGGCACCCGCGGCCGGTTGATTGAAAACTGGCGACTGACTTAGGCGAGGAACAGGGCGAGGATGCCGAGACCTTCGGCGAGCGCCATACCGATGATGGCCTGCACGAGGATCTTGCCGGAAGCGCCCGGGTTGCGGCCGACGGCTTCGGCGGCCTTGGTGCCGATCATACCGACGCCGATGGCGGCGCCGAGCAGACCAAAGGCACTGGTGAGGTTGCCGGTGATGCCTTGGGCAACTTCCGGAGTGGCTTGAGCGATGATGTCGATCATGTTGGGTTTATTTTGCGGTTGTGGTTGTCCGCCGTGCGCACGCGTTGGCACGCTCCCGGCGGAAAAGTATCAGTGATGGGATTCGGCGGCGGCGTGTTCGTCGGCATGATCATGATCATGATCATCGCCGTGGTTGCAGAATAGGCCGATATAAACGGCGGAGAGGAGCGTGAACACGGTCGCCTGGATCAGGCCCACGAGCAGCTCCATGAAATAGAACACGAAGACGAAACTCGTGCCGTGCAGCAGATTTTCGCCGCCGAAGATGTTGCCGAAGAGACGGACCGAAAGGGTGAAGGGGCGGATGCTGATGGAGAACACCTCGATGAGGCCGACGACAACGAACACGAGGGCCAGAATCGGATAGAGCCAGCCGGGGGTTTCCTTTTTCTCGGCCTTGTTGCCGAAGAGGTCCCAGAGGATGAGTTTCAGGCCGGCATACTTGAAGATGATGATGAGGAACGCACCGAACGAAACCAGCGCGAGGGCGATGGTGCTGTTGAAATCCGCCGAGAAGGGGCGGATCCACGGGTTGGTCAGGTGGAATTTGCCATCCACCTCATAACCCCAGCCGATCGTGCCGACGCCCGGCAGCAGGCCGGACCAATTCTGCAGCAGGATGAAGATAAAAAGGGTGACGAGCAGCGGGAAGACCGCCGGGAAGGCCTTTTTGCCCACAATCGGCTCGAACAGTTCGCGCAGGGCCTCGAGCAACGATTCAAAAATCGACTGGGCCTTGCCGGGCAGGATCCGGGGTTTGCCCACGACTCCCAGAATGAAGAGAATGATGACCGCGGAGACAAACCAGCCGGTCGCCATGCTGTTGGTGATGGCCCAGCCGTTGCCGAAATCCACCAGCTTGCTGGCCGAAGGAGCCACCGCAGCGAACGAGGGCAGCGTCGCAGCCAGAAAAAGACAGAAGGTGGTGAGTAATTTGACCCGGGACATGGGTGCGCGACAGAAATTGGAAGGGTTTGAAAGGAAATGACGTAGGCGGGCGGTCCCGGGAGCGTCAACCCTCTAAGCTCGTTAATTTCCGCCCGTCGGCGATAATTAGCCGTCACGGCGGCCCGCTGCCGGTTCCTTATGGGGGTGGTCCGGCAGCTTTTGCCAGAAGGGAGTGGTGGGCGTCGGCGCGGCTCTGGAAGACCGTCTCGAACTCAAATGGCCACGGAGCCCCCACGGGGCGCCAGGCCGAATGGGTGGCGAGCAACGTCTCCACCTCCCGGAAATAGGGTTCGTAGTCGGTGCGGAAGCACAGCAAGGCCCCCTGCCCCGCCCGCCCGGCCAATTGTTGGAGAAAGGGGTCCTGCAGGATACGGTTTTTGTGATGCCGGCGCTTGGGCCAGGGGTCCGGAAACAGCACAAACACCCGTGTCAGCCGCACCGCCGGGGGCAGCGCTTCGAGGAGCAATCCGGCGTCGGCATGGAAAAACGCGAGGTTGGCCAGGCCGGCCCGGGTGGCTTTTTTGCGCGCGCGGGCGATGCGGTCGGCCAGCAAATCCACCCCGAGACAGTGTTCCTTGGGGTGGGCCTGGGCGTAGGCGGTGAGAAAATGCCCGTGACCGCAGCCAATTTCCAAGGTCAGCTCGGTAGGCCAGTTACCCCAGAGCTGCGCACATTCTTCCCTGAGGGCGGCGAGCCGGGCGGAGCGCAGGGCTTGGGCTTCTTCGATGGGCATGGAGGCAGGCAGCTACGCCCCGGCCCCGGCCGGCGCAAGCCCCGTGTGCCGGCCTATTTCGGCTCGCGGCGCGGGAGACTGAAGAAAAACGCCGTCCCCTGCCCCAGCCGGCTTTCCACCCAGACGCGGCCGCCGTGGAGCTGCACGATGTGCTTGACGATGCTCAGGCCGAGTCCGGTGCCGCCCTTTTCGCGGGAGCGGCCCTTGTCCACGCGGTAAAAGCGCTCGAAGATATGCGGCAGATCCTCGGCCGGGATGCCCGGACCGTTGTCGCGCACCGCGACGACCAGTTCCCCTTCGCGCGAATCGACCGAAATGGAAACAACCGCGCCCACCGGCGTGTATTTCAGGGCGTTGTCGAGCAGGTTTTCCAGCACCTGGGTGATCTTCGAGGCATCGACCCACAGGCTGCCCGCGGCCGGGTCCACCGTGCAGTCCAGCCGCCGCTCGCCCGCCGCGGGCCGTGAGCGGTAATCCTCGACCACGGCGGTCACAATCTTGGCAAAGGGCACGGTTTCCCGGAGCAGGCCGGGATTGGCCGATTCGAGCCGCGACAGGGTGAGCAGGTCCTCCAACAGGGAATGCAGGCGTTCGGTGTGACGCTGGATGGTGCGCAGGAAGCGTTCGCGGTCCCCGGCCGGCATCTCCTGATGACCGTCCACCAAGGTCTCAATGTAGCCCTTGATCACGCTCAAGGGCGTGCGCAGCTCATGGGAGACATTGGCGACAAAATCGCGGCGCACCGCCTCGAGTTTGCGCTGGTGCGTGATGTCGTGCAGGACAAACAGGGCCCACTGCGGGGCCTGACCGTCGAGCGGCGGGATGAGCGATCCCGTGACTTCCGCCCACACCGAGTCGTTGCCCTTGGCAAACTCGATGGCCTGGCGTTGCACCGCGCGGCCGGCACGCAGAGCCTCAACATAGTCGAGAAATCCCCGGCTTTGCAGCACGAGTTCGACCCGGCTGCCGAGAATGTCCGTGGCGGACGGAAAGATTCCCTGCAGGGCCCGGTTCGCGAGGAGGATGTGATTCGTGTTGTCCACGATCAGCACGGCTTCCTGCAGGCTGCCCAGGGTGGCCTCGAGCTGGGCCAGCTGGCTCGTGCGGAATTGCTGAAGCCGGTTGGCTTCCTGGGTCAGTGCGGCGGCCGCCTCGCAGAGGCGGTCCCAGTCGGCGCCCAGATGATCGGCCGCTTCTTCGCGCAGATAGGGCTGGCGTTCCGTGATCGATTGCCCGAGCCGCCGCAGGGCACGGCGCTGCTGCCGCAGCTTGTGGACGGCGACCAGCAGCGCGAGGGCCAGACCGGCGGCGAGCAATCCCGTCATGCGCGGACTTTTTGTTCGGCCATCCGGTAGCCCACCCCGCGGATGGTCTCGATCCAGTTGGCCTCGCTGCCGAGTTTTTCGCGCAGGCGGCGCACATGCGTGTCCACGGTGCGTGTCTCGATTTCCGTCTCGTAGTTCCAGACGTTGATCAGCAGGTGCTCGCGGGTTTGCACCCGTCCGCGCCGTTCCATCAGCAGGTGCAGCAGCTTGAACTCGGTGGCGGTGAGGTCCACCGGCGCGCCGCAGACGGAGACGGCGTGCCGCTCGGTGTCCAAAACGATTTCACCCACCTGCAACCGCTTCACCGGAGCGGGCTCCCCCTCGCTCACGCGGCGCAGGATGGACTGCACCCGCAAGACCAGTTCCTTGGTGCTAAAAGGCTTGCAGATGTAGTCGTCCGCGCCGCTTTCCAGGCCTTGGATACGGTCGTTTTCTTCGGCTTTGGCCGTGAGGAAGATGACGGGCACCCGCTTGAGCTTGGGGTCGGCGCGCAACATGCGGCAGATCTGGATGCCGTTTAATTCCGGCATCATCACATCCAAGATCACCAAATCGGGCAGATAGGAGCGGGCCAGACCGATGCTCGCGTGCGGGTTGTTCACGGTCTCGACCTGGAGGCCTTTGCTCTTAAGCGTGTAGGCCAGCAGATCGGTGACATCGGGCTCGTCATCCACCACGAGAATTTTCTTGGGTTTGGTCTCTGCCATCAGCCCAGACTAGTTCAGGACAATGTGCCGGACTAGTGAATAAAGGAGCCGTTTCACAAATGTTACAACGCCGGTGGAGGCGAACTGCAGGTTCCTTTTTCAGGCGCTCCCGGGGCTTTTGACGAGGAGAGTAAAATCATTAAGATGCTGATATCTGCAGGGTTAACGCCACTAATTCGACTGGCTTGGGCCAAGGTCAAGGGTTTGACGGCGGCCAATTTCAGGGCGCTCTCTTTCCTTAACCCCTTGATGGACAAATAGTCAAACGATACCGGGATCTTGATTTTTTCTACTTGGCTCAACTTGGCTATCTGACGCTGTTCGCGTTCCAAATACCCGTGATAGCGCACGCGATAATGCACTTCATCGCGCACGGCCGGGGACTCGTTCTGGAGAGCCGAAGGCAGGCTTTCCAGAGCTTCGCCACGCCGCAGGTGATCGCCGTAGGATTTGCCTCCCACTTTTTGGGTTTCGAGTGTCCCGACCCATTCCGTGACCTTGTTAAGTTTTGCCTCTATCCTTTTTAATCTACTGTTGGATAAAAGATTAAGTGATTTGGCGTGATGCCAGAGCCGCAGCTCGGCGCTGCCGTGATTAAATAGCAATCGGTGCTCCGCGCGACTGGTGAACATGCGGTAAGGTTCGCTGGTGCCCTTGTTCACGAGATCGTCGATCAGGACGCCAATATACCCTTCATGCCGCTTGATCACCAAGGGCTCCCCTCCCCTTGCCTTCTGCACGGCGTTGACCCCGGCGACCAAGCCTTGGCAGGCGGCCTCCTCGTAGCCCGAGGTCCCGTTGATTTGGCCAGCGAAGAACAGGTTTTCCACCCGTTTGGATTCGAGGGTTGGAAAGAGCTGGGTAGGCGGCGAGAAGTCGTATTCGACGGCATAGGCGGGTCGCAACAGCACTGCCTGTTCCAGGCCCGGGATGCTATGAACCATGTCCAGTTGCACATCGAACGGCAGGCTCGTCGAAAGGCCGTTGACGTAATACTCATTGGTTGACCGGCCCTCGGGCTCCAAGAACAGCAAATGGCGTGGCTTGTCGGCGAAGCGCACAAACTTGTCTTCGATACTTGGACAGTAGCGCGGCCCCACCCCCTCGATTTCACCGCCATACATGGCGGATTTATGGAGGTTGTCCCGGACGATTTGAGCGGTTTCCGGTGTGGTATGGGTCATCCAGCATGAGATTTGGGCCGAGCCGGGCGTCCAGCCCAGACGCTGCTCGCCAGTGTGTTCCACGTGGAACATGTCCTCGGTATCGCGCGTGTCGTGGAAAGCGAACAGCGTCGGATTCGCGTCGCCTTGTTGTTCCTGCATTTTGCTGAAATCCAGACTCCGGCCCAATAGCCGGGGCGGCGTGCCGGTTTTCAGCCGTTGCAGCTCGATCCCGGCTTCCAAAAAACTGGCGGAAAGCGTTTTCGCGCTAAAGTCGCCCAAGCGGCCGCCTTCATTCTTGTTTTGGCCGATATGCATCAAGCCGCGCAAAAAGGTTCCCGTCGTCACAACGACCGTGCGTCCGACGAATTCAATATCCAGATTGGTTCGAACGCCGGTCACCCGATCTTGGTTGTAAACCAAACCCGTCACCGTGGCCTGGAAGATCTGAAGATTGGGCTGCAGCTCCAGTGTGTGCTTCAGCCGGAATTGATAGGTCTTCTTGTCGCATTGGGCGCGCGGCGATTGCACCGCGGGGCCTTTGGACTCATTGAGCAGCCGGAACTGAATCCCGGTCACATCGGTATTAATCGCCATTTCGCCGCCGAGCGCATCAATTTCCCTGACAATCTGGCCCTTGGCTTGGCCGCCGATGGCGGGATTGCAGCTCATCTGGGCGATGGTGTCGATATTGCCGGTGAGGAGCAGGGTGGAAGCGCCCATGCGTGAAGCTGCCAACGCGGCTTCCACGCCGGCGTGACCGGCCCCGCAGACAATGACATCAAAGGGAATTTTGTTATAAATCATTCTCAGAAAGCACTTTTACTTTCCAATGCAAAAGCTGGAAAACAGATGGTCGAGCATGCGCTCGTGGTCGATTTTACCGGCGATCTCGCCGTAGGCATTCAGTGCTTCGCGCAGCTCGCTGGCCACCAACTCGCTGGCTTCGTTGGCCTCCAGTTTGGCCGCCGCGGCCGACAGGCTCGCCTTGGCGCGGGCCAGGGTATCTGCATGCCGGGCGTTGATCGCAATCAAGTCGTCGCCCACTGAAACCGCCAACGCCTCGGCGCGCCGCACCAAGGCCTCCCGTAACGATTCAATCCCTTCGCCAGTGAGGGCAGAAATTATTACGAGCTCAAATTGTTTAAACTGTTTATAATTTTCCGAGAGCGCTGGCAGGTCTGCTTTGTTCGCCACGACCAAGGTGCGCTCGGGAGTGAGTTGCCCCATGATTTCGGGCGGGAATGTCGGCGCCGGCTGCGAGGCATCGAAAACGAGCAGGATGAGATCGGCTTCTTGGGCACGCTCAAGGCTCAGCGCGATACCGCGTTGTTCAAGCGGGGCGGGGGAGGGGTTCAGACCGGCGGTGTCAATCAACCGCAAGCTGTGTGGGCCGATGACGATCCGCTCCTCCAAGTAATCGCGGGTGGTGCCCGGTTCCGGACTCACCAGCGCCCGCTCGTGTCCAAGCAAGCGATTGAGCAGCATGCTCTTACCGGCGTTTGGCAGACCAAGGATGACGGTCTTGAGTCCCTCGCGCAGGACATCGCCATAACGGTTGGTGGCAAGCAGTCGGTCCGTCTCAAGCGACAGCCGTGCTATCTCCGTCTGAACCCGGGCGCGATCTTCGGCCGGCAGGTCCTCCTCGGGGAAATCAATGTAGGCCTCAATCCGGGCCAGCACGCCCAGGAGACCGTCCACCAGCACGGCCATATGCCGGCCCAAGGCTCCCCGCAGCTGTTGGTTGGCTGCGGCCAACGCGCGCTCGCTCCGGGCGTGAATGAGATCCATCACCGCCTCGGCCTGGCTCAGGTCGAGCCGGCCGTGCAGAAACGCGCGCTGCGTAAATTCGCCCGGCCCGGCGCTTCGGCAACCGCGGGCCAGCAGATCCGTCAGGATGCGCTGCGCGATGAAGGGATTGCCATGGCAGGAGATTTCGAGGCTGTCTTCGCTGGTGTAGGAGGCGGGGGCCCGGAAAAAAGTTGCGAGCACGTCGTCCACCAGCACGCCGTCCCGGTCCCGGTAATCCGTGCGGTGCGCCGTGCGGGGCGGGAGGGCGGCCCCGCACAGTTCCCGCGCCAGCCGCGCTGTATCCGGTCCTGAGATACGGATGACGGCCAGGGCGGAGGTGCCGGTCGGGGTCGCCAAGGCGGCGATGGTGTCGGGCGGGTGCGCCATGCCCGCAGGCAAGCCGCACCGGGCCTGAAGGCAAAATAAAACCCGCCGTGGCGCCGGGGACTCAGTTGCCCGCCACCCGCACCGGCCGCACCCGCACGCCGTCCGTCACTTTGTCGCCGGGATACACGATCACCCGGTCGCCTTCGGCCAGACCGGCGACGATTTCGGTGGCCAGTCCGTTGCCCTGCCCGGGCGTGACGGTGCGCAAACGGGCCCGCCCGCCTTCGACCACGTAGGTCTGCCAGGCGCCGTCGCGTTGAAACAAGGCCCCGGCCGGCACCTGCAGCACCCGGTCGCTTTCCCGGGTCACGATGCGGGCTTCCACGCGGTAGGCATCGCCGAGGGTGGGGCGCTGTTCCGGCGGATCGACCAGATCGACGATGACATTGACCCGTTGCTCCTCGACTCCGAGCGCGGAGATTTTGGTGAAGGCGGCCGGCTCCACCCGGCGCACGCGGGCGTTGAGCGGTTCGCCGCCGCCCCATTGTTCGAGCAGCACCCGGGCGCCGGGGCGGATCGCCACCGCATCGCGCGACAGCACCTCGATCCGTGCCTCGAGGTCGGCGGGGTCGCCGATTTCCACGAGCGGAAATCCCGCGGGCACCACGCGCTCGCTTTCCTGAAAGACCCGCAGCACGCGGCCGTTTACCGGGGAGGTGATCACCAGCGGTTCGCCGCGTGCACTGCCTCCGGCGGGCAGACCGCGCAGCAGCACGGCCTGCGCCTGGGCGAGCTCGAAGCCGGCGACCTGCAGGGCAAACTCCGCCGCACGGGCTTCCTGCCGCGTTGTGATCGCGCGGGTTTCGACCGCATCCAGTTCCTGCCGTGAAACGGAGCCGGCCTCGAACAGCGCTTGCAGGCGCGTCCGGTCGCTTTCCGCCATCTTGGCGGCGGCCTCGGCGCGGGTTTGTTGGGCGAGCGCCAGCTCGCGCGCGGCGGTCGCGGCCTGCACTTGGGCGCGCGCCTGCGCCTCGCTGCGGGCATCCAGCAGGTCCGCGCCCTTGGTCTCGAGGACCGCGAGCACGGTCTGGCCCGCCGTCACCGTTGCGCCCGGTTTCCAGTCAATGCGCTGCAGTTGTCCGGCGACCGGGCTCGAAACGACGTAATGGTTTTTGACCCGCGTCATGCCTTCCTCGTCCACCGTGACCACGAGCGGGCCCGGGTGGGCGGCGGCCGTCTCGACCGGCAGCGGCTGCGGCCAGAGCCCGAGCACGATGAGGGCGGCCAGCAGGGAGCCGCCGAGCCAAGGGAGCCGGCGTTGCCAGCGGCGGCCGTTGCGTTGGGTCGGGGAGGAGGAAGGGTTCATGGTAAAATCAATCGCGGGCCTTGAGCACACCGACCAGATCGAGGCGATCCAGCCGCCGGCAGGCCAGCAGGGCGGAGAGCACCGAGGCCACGGTCACCACCAGCACCGCGAACGCGTAGTTGGCGGGGGTGAGGATGAGGGGGAGGCGCACGAATTCGTTGTTCACGGTCTGGATGATGGCACTAGCCAGGCCCGAGCCGATGACGAGCCCGAAGGGCAGCGCGACGAGGGTGAGCAGGGCGAGTTCGCCCACCAGCACGGCGCCGACCTCGCCGCGGCTGAAGCCGATGACACGCAGCGTGGCGAGTTCGCGCTGGCGTTCCGACAGGGAGATGCGCGCGCTGTTGTAGACGATGCCGAAGGCCACGACGGTGGCGAAGGTGAGATAGATTTTTTGGATGAGCCCGATGCTCTCGGCGGTGGTTTTGCGGAAGCCGTCGCGGATCGCCTGCTTGATGACGACGTTGCCGATGCGCGGGATTTCCTTGGTGGCCCGGAGAAATTCCGTCCAGCGGCCGCCGGCCACGGTGAGGTAGGCGCCCGAGATGCGGTCGCCTTCGCCGAGGGCGCGGTTGAGCGCGCCGATTTCCATGAAAGCGGCGGTGCCGGCGAAATCCTCGGCGAGGGCGGCGACCGGCACCGTGAATTCCGGCCGTTTGCCGTCCAGCACCCGCACCTGCAGGTGGTCGCCGGGTTTCACGGCCAGCACCTCGGCGAGCTTGGCGGAGAGCACGATGCCCCCGGGAGGCAGCACCACCTGCCGGTTGTGCACATCGATCACGCGGTTGAGGGTGGCGCGGTCCGGCAGACCGTTGAGTCCCAGCCGCCGGAAGCGGTTGCCGGCGCGCAGTTCCACGGGCGCCGCCCGCACCGGTTCGGCGGTGATCACCCCGGGCAGGGCGCGCAGGTCGGCCAGCGTGCGCGCCGGGCCGGGCTCGATCAGCGCCACGAACACGGTCTGCCGCTGGATCAGGTCCCATTGGAAATCGAGCACATGGTTGATGCCGTCGCGAAACGAACTTGGCACGACGAGGATCCCGGTGGCTAGGGCCAGCGCCGCGCTGGTGAGCACCGCGCGCGCGGGTCGGCGCCCGATGTTGCGCAGCGCCATGCGGAAGGGGGTGGTGAAGAAACGCCCGATCCCGAGCCGCTCCACCAGCGCAGGCCGGAAACTGGCCGGTGGCTCCGGCCGCATCGCCTCGGCGGGCGGCAGGCGCACCGCGCTGCGCACCGCGCCCCAGACCCCGAGGATTGCGGCCAGTGAGCAAACGACGACCGCCGCCACCAGCACGCCCTTGGCCAGCCGGAACTCCAGCTGCGGAAACCGGAAGAACAAATGATACATGTCCACGAGCCGGTGCCCGAGCGCCACGCCGCCGAGCGCGCCCAGCACGGTGCCGAGCACCACGATCACGAGCGTGAATTTGAGGTAGTGCCAGCCGATCTCGCGGTTGGCAAACCCGCAGGCCTTGAGCATCGCGATCTGCTCGCGCTGCAGGGTGATTTGCCGGCTCATCACGGCGTTGGTCATGAACGCCGCCACGCTCAGGAACACCAGCGGGAAGCCCACGGACAGCCCTTGCAGAACATTGATCTCGTCGCGCACGCGGGTGTGCGAAGGGTGCGATTCACGCCCGTAGGCGCCGCGGCCGCCATAGGGCCGCAACACGCGGTCCACGGCGGCGATGACCGCCTCTTCGGCAACCCCCGGGATCAGGGTGAGCGACACCTGGTTGAAGGCCCCGTCGAGGTTGCTGGCGGCGGCGAGTTCCCGGTAGGGCATCCAGAACACGCCGTAGGTTTTGTTGTTGGGCAAGGCGGCACCGGGCGGCGCCTCGAAAACAAACTCCGGCGAAAGCACGATGCCGGCGATGCGGAAGGTCTGCCGGCGCCCGTAGAGCACCGCGGAGATTTCATCGCCGGGCTTGAGGTTGTTGGCCTCGGCGAATGCTTCGCCCGCGAGGATCTCACCCCTGGCGCCGCGCCCAAAGAGCATCCGGCCGCTGCGCAGGTGGAGCCGGTTCAGCTCAAGCTCCCCGCGCTCGGGGAGCGATTGGATGAGGCCGGTCGCCGGTTCGTCCAGACCGGGCAGGTCGAGCGTCACCTGCAGGGCGATGCCGGTCTGCACGGCGGCCACGCCGGGGATGGCGGCCAGTTGCTCCGCGACGGCGTGGGGCGCGCGCTTGAGCTTGGCAAACACCTGCGCAAAGCGGTGCTCGCGGTAATAATCGTCGCGCGTGCTCTCCAGCGAGAGAATCAGGCTGCGCGTCATGATCATCATCGTGAGCCCGCAGGCCATCACCAGGGCGACGGCGAAGGCCTGGGACTTGAGCGACCGCAGATCGCGGAGCAGCTTGCGGTCGAGCAGGCTCATGGAAGATTTACCAGCGCAGGCCGCTGGCGGGGCGCCGCCGGGGGTTGACCGCTTCGTGGGTAATGTGACCGTCCGACAACGTGAGGACGCGGTCGGCCATTTCCGAAATCACCGCATTGTGCGTGATGACGAGCGTAAGGGTGCCGAGCTCGCGGTTGATGCGCTCGATCGCCTCCAGCACCACGATGCCGGTGCGCACATCCAGCGCGCCGGTCGGTTCGTCGCACAGCAGCACGGCGGGCCGCTTGGCGATGGCGCGGGCGATGGCCACGCGCTGTTGCTCGCCGCCGGAAAGCTGGGCGGGGAAGTGGTCCATCCGGGCGCCGAGCCCGACCAGTTCAAGCGCCTCTTCCGGGGTCATCGGGTCGGGCGCGATCTCGGTGATCAGGGCGACGTTTTCCCGGGCGGTCAGGCTGGGGATGAGGTTGTAGAACTGGAAGACGAAGCCGACGCTGTTGCGCCGGTAGAGGGTGAGCCCGGTTTCGTCCGCCGTCCCGAGGTCCTGATCGCGGTAGCGCAGCGTGCCGCCGGTGGGGGAGTCGAGTCCGCCGAGCAGATTGAGCAGCGTGGATTTGCCGCTGCCGGACGCGCCCAGCACAACGATGAATTCACCCGCATGACAGTCGAGGTCCACCCCGGCCAGCGCCCGCACGACCGCTTCGCCGTCGCCGTAGGTCTTGGTCAGCCCGCGCACTTGAAAGACCGGCGGGCGGAGCGGGGTGGGCTGGGCGGAAGGTGGCTGGTTCCCGGGCATGCGCGAACCGGCAATCCAGCAGCCCGCGGGGCGGCCTGCAACGGCCAATGCGTCCGCCGCCATGGATGTTAGGCCGGCTCAAGCGGGCCAGCATCCGGCCTGATGTCCGCCGCGGGGAGGTTATTCCGCGCTTTCGCCGGTCACCGGCTCGCCGACCTTGATGGTGACCTTTTCGAGAATGGCCTTGCCGATCTTCTCGGCGAGTTCGGGTTTTTCCCGGAGGGCGGTCTTGGCCGCATCGCGGCCCTGGCCGACGAGGTTGCCCTCGTAGGCGATCCAGGCGCCCTTCTTTTCGAGAATCTTGTGCTCGAGGCCGAGATCGAGGAGCGAGCCGGTTTTCGAGATGCCCTCGTCATACATGATGTCGAATTCGCACTCGGTGAAGGGCGGGGCCACCTTGTTTTTCACGACCTTGATCTTGGTGCGGTTGCCCACGACCTTGCCCTCGGGGGTCTTGATCTGGTCCTTGCGGCGGATGTCGATGCGCACGCTGGCGAAGAACTTCAGCGCGCGGCCGCCGGAAGTGGTTTCGGGGTTGCCGAACATCACGCCGATCTTCTCGCGGATCTGGTTGGTGAAGATGCACACGCAGTTGGTCTTGCTGACGACCGCGGTGAGCCGGCGCATGGCCTGCGACATGAGGCGCGCCTGTGCGCCGACGGTGGCGTCACCCATCTGGCCGTCGAGCTCGGCGCGGGTGGTGAGTGCGGCCACGGAGTCGAGGACGATGACATCGATCGAATTGGAGCGGATGAGCGTCTCCATGATGTTGAGCGCATCCTCGCCGGAGTCGGGCTGCGACACGAGGAGATCGTCGAGGTTTACGCCGACGACTTTGGCGTATTTCGGGTCGAGGGCGTGTTCGACATCGATGAAGGCGGCGAGGCCGCCTTTTTTCTGGGCCTCGGCGATGACGCTGAGGCAGAAGGTGGTTTTGCCGGAGGATTCCGGGCCGTAGATCTCGATGATACGGCCCTTGGGCAGGCCGCCGACGCCGAGGGCGAGGTCCACCGCGAGCGAGCCGGTGGGGAGCGTCTCGACCTTCATCTTGGCGTTGTCGCCGAGACGCATGATCGAGCCTTCGCCGAACTGCTTGGTGATGGAGGAGACGGCGAGTTCGATGTTTTTGTCGCGTGCGGCGGCGGCGGGAACGACGGCGGCAGATTTGGCGGGAGCGGCTTTGGACATGGCGGGGCGGTTTTGAATAGGTGGAAGGTGGAGCCTAGCGCAGGGCGCTGACAGCGTTATGTCAGGAGCCTTCCGCGCCGCCCGGAACCGTGCAAGGCCGGAGTGTTCCCCGCCGCCCGAAAACTCAGTGCCCCGGCGGCGCCCCGGCGGGTTTGAAGGCCACGGCGAAGTAAACGGCGAGCAGCAGGAACCCGAAGCTCACGCCGTAGTTCCACGTGAAGCGTTCTTTCAGCACGAGCCACGCAAATCCGACGAACACCGCCAGGGTGATGACCTCCTGGATGACCTTGAGCTGGTAGCCGGTGAACGTGCCCGAGAGGTAACCGAGCCGGTTGGCCGGCACCATGAAGCAGTATTCCAGCAGCGCGATGCCCCAGGAGACGAGGATGATGACGGCGAGCGATTTGCCCTCGAGGAACTTGAACTTCAGGTGCCCATACCACGCCAGGGTCATGAAGATATTGGAGGCGACGAGCAGGAGGATGGTTTTCATGCGAAGATGATCGGCTGCGCGACGCCCCGGGCGTCAGCTCGGCCGGTAATGGTCCTGGAACCAGGCGATGAAGCGGCGCAGGCCCTCCTCGAGCGGCACGCGCGGCTCGTAGCCCACGGCGGCCCGGATGCGGGTAAGATCCGCGCAGGTCTCGGGCATGTCGCCGGGCTGGGGGCCGGTGAGTTCGAGGTCGGCGGACCGGCCGAGCAGCTGCTCCAGCATCCGCACGAAGAGCAGCATCTCCACGGGCCGGTTGTGCCCGAGGTTGAAAACGCGGCACGGCGGGGTGGGGGGAAGCGCCGGCGGATAAAGCAACACCTTGAGCAGGCCGTCCACCACGTCGTCCACATAGGTGAAATCGCGGAGGTTTTTGCCGTGGTTGAAGAGCTGCAGCGGCCGGCCTTCGCTGATCGCCCTGGCAAAGATGATCGGCGTCATGTCGGGCCGGCCCCACGGACCGTAAACCGTGAAAAACCGCAGCCCGGTCACCGCGAGCCCGTGCAGGTGCGCGTAGCTGTAGGCCATGGCCTCGTTGCTCTGCTTGGTCGCGGCGTAGAACGACAGCGGCCGGCCCGTCTCCGCGTCCTCGCGGAAGGGCACCCGCGCCTCCGCGCCGTAAACGCTGCTGCTGGAGGCAAACACGAGGTGCTTCGGCGGCCGGCGCCGGCAGGCCTCCAGCACGTTGGCGAAGCCGACCAAATTGCTGTGCACGTAGGCGGCGGGGTTCTCGATGCTGTGCCTCACGCCGGCCTGGGCGCCGAGGTGGACGACGTAGTCGGGCCGGAAGTGCTCATACAGGCCCCCAAAGGCGGCCGCGTCGGCAAAATCGGCCTGCACGAAGCGGAATTTCTCCAGCGGCGCGAGCTGCGCCAGCCGCGCGCGCTTCAACGCCACGGGATAGTAGTCGTTGAGATTGTCCACGCCCAGCACCTCGCAGCGCTGCGACTCCGCGAGCCGGCGGCTGACATGGTGGCCGATGAAGCCGGCGGCGCCGGTCACGAGGACTTTCATGGGCGCGTATATGTCCCAACCTTTCGGCACGGGCTAGGCGAAAATTTCGGAGGTGTTTTCAGCGCGGCAATCAATTTATTCTTTGGCTTCTGATTGGATCCACAACAAGCTGAGAAGCCGTAAGCTAAACTATTATTACCTGAATATCGCCCCGTGTCTCGTTCGGGAACCAATTACCAAAGGCCCATTTCGGTCCTAAAAGAGCGGCCTATTTGGCTATCCTTGGTCGCAGTCTTGGTGGGGCTGCTGGCCCTAACCGTGCTAGGGT
>JAHCLN010000048.1 GCA_026125215.1 Opitutaceae bacterium | reverse complement strand
CAGAAACGCGATCATCAACGCAGTCCTGCAAGCGGAGGTCGCGTTTCTGACCCCGCGCGAGATCATGCACCTTGCGGCCTTACGCGCGTCGGGGACTACGTCCCGAGCGAAACGCAAAGCCTCGCGCGAAAACGGAAAGCTCGGCGGCCGTCCGAAAAAGGACAAGGAGCCGGGCAGGTAGAACACCCGTGATGAGCCGACGCCAGCGAGCGCAAAATCAAACCATGAAAAACACTGAAGCTCCGAGCGTAGCTAACGCTCACGAAAAAGGACAGATGCAGGGCGTTGGCTCTGGCCCATTGTTGGGCGTGGATCGAGTGCCGCCAACCAAATGGTTCCGCTGCGACGGTAGCGATGTATATCCAATCGGGCTGCGCCGTGACGGCGTGGTCCACTACCTCTCGCTCTCCGACTGGCGACAAATTCACCGCGAACTCACACACGCGCTGGCCTACTTCGACGGGGTGCTCGCACCGAACCCTGAGTGCGACGACTGTCGGGGGACTGGCTGGACTGGCGACAACGGCCCAGGCATCCGCGGAAACGCTGAATACTGCCGCTGCGAATGCACGCGACGCGCCCGTTCGCCCAACGTGGAGATGAGCCAACGGCGCGGACAGCATCCGCAGTCGGACGGCTCTCGCGAAAACCCCTGAGCATCGTCGCCGTTGGCCCTCTATCGACTGGTTCTGATTCCGAATTTCAGCCCAACCAAAAAACATGAAAATACACATCGACATCGACAAAGACGAAGCCGCCCGCCCGTTCACACTCCGCGAACGCTGCGGCCTGCATATCCTGCTAATCATCTTCAGGATGATCTATCCGACACGCTTCGACCATCAGATTGACTCTGCGCTGGCACCACTCGCGGAACTCATCGAGCGCAAGTAATCAGAACACCCCGGATCAGCCACCGGCGCGGGGCTAATGCCGCGCCATCACTCTATGGATACGAATACTCAAAACTCTTCGCAAGCCGGCCAGCCCGCCGGTTGTGCTGTGGCCGATGGTTCGGCGGCTCGGGATAAGTGGGTCGCTGACTGCGTGACCTACATGGTAGGCATCGGCATCGACCGCGACCTCGCCACCAGCGAGGCAGAGGCGTGGATCGAAGACAACCCGGAGGATGTGACCGAATGCCCCAAGGCCATCGCCGACGACATCATGTCCTACTGGGTGGACTAGCCGAACACCGCGGTGAGCAATCCGGCCCCAGAGGCCAACGAATCCGAAACATGAATACGAACACCCGAGACACCCCGCAGCCGGACAGCGCCACGCGGCCGGATTGCGCTCCACCAACTGGTTCGCCTCCGTTTTTCTCTCTGCGCCTCGACGAACTAAAAGCGAAGATCGAGCGCGGGGACCGCCTGACCAACGACGAGCGGGCCGAGCGCCAAGGCATCATCTTCAACCACTCCGGCAAAGCCCGAGGATTCCAAGTAATATGAAAACCAAAACGAAAAAAGGAGCGCAGCTTTTTTGGGCCGCTGCCAATCCGTCGGGCATCGTCTGGCCCATGACCGTAGCTTGCTTCCCAGAGCTTGCTCGCGACCGCCTGCGTAAATGCTGGAAGCGTGAAGGAGCTGGCGAATTTGACTGGCAGAGGCTTAGCGCCGCCGGATGGAGCATCGTTCGCGTGCGGCTCCATGTTTTGGCGAACACCGCGAGTGAGACACGGCGGAACGCGGTAACTCAGCAGGACGGAGCCTAATCGCCGTTGTCTCAAATCGCTGGTTCAGCCTCTTCAAACCATGAAAACACTACTGTTCATTCTATCGGCTTACTTCTTCGCGTGCTTCGTGCTCCGCGCAATCCGCTACGCAACGACACACATGGATTTGGTCTTCAACACGCCCGCAGCGAACATCGGAGCGATGATCGAATACGGCGCTCTCTCCGCTGTATGCCTAACCGTCGCCATTCTTGGCTGAACACTGATTAGGCTGCACAAAAGTCACCTTTTATGAAGAAAGCAGAGGCTTACCGTGAAACGCTTCGCGTCTCCCGCGAGGTCGTCCGCCATCGCTACCGCACGGCGCAGGCTTATGCCGAGGAGGCCGCCCTCTTCGTGGCTTTCTGCCAGCAGCATCGTCCGCCCGGCACCAACGAGCAGCGCGTCGCGGCCTACCTGTCGCACGTCGCCCCGCGCATCTCCGCCACCACCCAAAACAAGAAGCTCAACGCCATCCTCTTCTTTTTCGCCAAGGTGCTCGAAAAACCGCTCGGCGATCTCGGTCCCTGGCAGTATGCCCAGCGGCCAAAGCGCATCCCCGTCTGGCTCAACCAGGGCGAGACGCGCCGGCTCCTCGATCTCATGCCCGGCACCTTCGGCCTCATGGCCCGCGTCACCTACGGCTCCGGCCTCCGCCTCATGGAGTGCGTGCGGCTGCGGATCCAGCACGTGGACCTTGAGCAGCGCACGCTTTTCATCCTTGGCGCCAAGGGCGACAAGGATCGCGTCGTCCCGCTCGCGCAGTCCTGCGTCGCGCCGCTCGCCGAGCACATGGCGCGCCTGCGTGCACTCTGGCAGGGCGATCAGGCCAACGGCCTCCCGCCCGTCGCGCTGCCCGACGGGCTGGAACGCAAATATCCCAACTACGGCCGGCAGTGGGAATGGTTCTGGCTCTGGCCCGGCCGCAATCTCTCCCGCGATCCCGAGTCCGGCACGATTCGCCGGCACCACGTGCATGAGGATGTTTACTCTCGCTCGCTCAAGGTCGCCGCCCGCCGCGCCGGCCTCGGCAAGCGCGTGACCATGCACGTGCTCCGCCACAGCTTCGCCACCCACTTCCTCGAGCAGGGCGGCTCCGTCAACGTCCTCCAAAAACTCCTCGGCCACTCCCACCTGGAGACGACCAGCATCTACCTCCATTGCCTGCCCCAGCTCATTACCGGCGCGCGCAGCCCCCTCGACGACCTCACCCCAGCCGTCATCCCGTTTCCCGCCGCCGGGCCCTGCACGATCGGCGCGGGCAGGTCTTGCGCGAGGGCGTGAGCTACCGCGGCCGCTTCTCTCAGTAGCCCATGGACCGGCGCGCCGCCCTCCGGCGCAGCTCTTCGGGGGTTGGCGGGGTCGCCTGCTTTGCCTGCGTTCGCATCCGCCGCTCCAGCGGGCTGGGCTCAATCATCTCGCTGAAGCTCTCGTAAAGCCGCAGGGCTTCACGCACCGCCTCACGGCCGCTGTCGTCCATCGCACCGTAGAGCCTGGCCAGCTCAAGCTCGCTGGGCTTGGTGCGAAATACCGCCGTTATCGGGTGCCGGCTGCGCCAGCTCTCGAGCACCCTTGCTTCGGGATCGGCCTCGCCCTGGCGCCGCGCCGCCGCCACCGCCTCGCGATAGGCCTCCAAAAACGACACCCGGTCGTTGGCCATGGCCGCGAGCTGCATTTGTCGCACGCGCGCCGACAGCGGCGTGGGCGAGCTGCGGCCCGCTCCGGCCTTCAGCTCCAGCCCGGCCTCCCGGCCGGCCGCCCGCAGCCAGTTGTTGACGTTCGTGCGGTTGGTCATTGCCGCTTCGGTGTTGGAAAGGCCCAGCCTGCGGTTCAGGATCTGCGTGTATTGGAGCAGGCCGTTGCCCCCCAACGTCGTCACCAGCGGCCGCCCCACCGATTCATAGGTGTAGGCCATATCCTGATGGATGAAGTTGCGCACCGCATCCCGCAGGTTGGCAAATTGGGAAAAGATCAGCACCCGCGAGTTGAGGTCGAATTCGCGCTGGCCCGCGGTCGGGTCCGTCAGGTTGGCCATCGAGGCCGCCGCTTCCGCGCCAAGGCCATATACGTTGCCGCCCCGGGCCATGCGCTCCAGCATCCCGAAGAGGTTTTCTTTGCCGCTGCGTTCGCCGGCGCCGGCCAGCGCGAGCACCGGGCCGGCCAGCGGCAGCGTTGCGATGGGGTCGATCCCGCGCAGGTTGGACTTCTTGCCCAGCACCTTCTCGTCGTATTCATCCATCAGCAGCGAGTAGGCCAGCCCCATCGGCAACGACCATGCGGCCAGCACGCCCAGCCCCTTCAGCAGCGCCCGCACTTCCAGTTGCCCGTCGGCCGTCTTCAACGCCTGATGCACCTGGTTCATTTTTGCCAAGGGCCAGCCCAGCAGCAGCCCGCCGTAGCGCAGGATGGGGTTGTTGAACATCTCCACCGGCCTCGAGTTGACCGAGCTTTCCATGGACACCTCGTTCATGGCCATCATCGCCACGGCCAAGGCCTGGTCTCGCGTCAGGATCCTGTCGCCCTTTGCCATGCGGTCCATCGCCCCGCGGGCGATGTCCTCGAGGTTGCCAAGCCGGTAGTCGGCTGCCCGCTCCCGGTAAAAGTTGTAGGCCCCCTCGTCACCGAAGAAAGACTTGCCCTCCATCCCGAGCATGGCGGCCGTCAGCCGGTGGGTGGGGTCGGCATAGGCCTCCGGGTGGGCGGCGTAGTAGTCCACCGCCCGCTTCACCATCAGCTCAAAGGTCTGCACGTTGGCCGCCGCCACCGATGAAGCCACCTGCTCGTTGATAAAACGGAAGGGCGACCACACCGCATTGAAGGCCGCAAACTCCTGGCCGTCGCGCAGCTTCACGCCCTTGCGCAGCGCCTGCTGGATGGTGCGGACGCCCTGAATGAGCCGCTGGCTGCCCCCTTCTTGGAAGGCTCCACGGCGGCCGATGTCCGCAATGAGCTCACCCCACTGCAACCGCTCGGTCTGCCGGCCCTCCATTACCTCGCCGATCTCCTTGGCGTAGTCGCCGGCCTTCAGCACGTTCAGGCCCATGGCCTCGAGCGCCGAGCCAAAGACGTTGCGCGTCAGGTTTTGCAACGCCCAGCCGGTGGCCCGGATGGAGCTGCGCCCCAGCCCGCGAAAGACAATGGGGAAATCCGCCAGCGAAAGCACGTTCCACAGGCCGGACTTCGGCTGGTTCAGCACCATGCCCATGTTCAGTTGCAGCAGCTCGAGCAGCGCCCGGGCGTCGCCGACCGCTCCGGTCTGGTTGCCGGCGTTGAAGTAGTTGCCCAGCTCGCGCATCCAACCGTCTACCCTCGGCAGATCGCGGTTGGCGCGGTCGAGCTCCCGGTAGTTCCAGCCCAGCGCCTTGGCCTCGGCTTGCTTGGCCCGCTCCGGGCCCGGACTCAGCAGGTCGTATTTCCGTTTCTTTGCCGCCAGGCCCGAGCGCAGATCGGTGAGGGTTTTGTCCAGCCCCTCGCCGTTGCGGCCGAAGGCGGCGTGGAAGGCGATTTCCCCCAGCGCCTGCCGCACGCTTACCGGGTCGTGCACGTCGTATTCGAAATGCTCGGGCGGGATCAGGTCGTTGGTGCGGCCGTCCATCAGCCGGTGGGCCTTCGGGCCGTCCTTGTCATAGAGGCTTTTTACAACGCTGGTTTCGGCCGCCAGCTTGCTCTCCATGCCGTAGAGCCGGGCAAAACGCATCAGCATCGCTTTGCGGTATTCGCCCAGCGCGTCGCGGTTGTCGGCCTGGTTGGTGCGGTCGAACAGCGCATCGATGAAGCCCAGCACGTCGCCGGCCGCCTGCTCCCAGGCATCCTGTGCCTCCAATTGGGTTACAGGTGCGGCCTCGCCGGTGCGCGGATTGACCGCCCCGAAGAAGACCGGCCGGCCGGGCTTCAGCACAAACGGCTCCACGAAACGCTGCACCACCTCCGGGCTGAAAGCCTGCTTCACCGCGGCATCCCAGCCGGCGTCGTCCATGTTGTTCGGGTCCAGCCCGTCAAACATGGCCTCGTCCCAGCCCTTGGCCTGCATGTCGTGGACCAGCGATTGCACCACGTTGGCCCTCAGCCGGCGCGTGTTCGTCAGCCAGCCGTATTTGATGGCATGGCGCTGAAGATTCCCTTTGCCGGTCAGCGGATCCTTGATGCGCGGGTCTTCGATGAAGAGCCCGTTCTCCTCCGCCACCTTCAGTTGCGCTTCGCTTACGTCCTTGGTGGCCCGCAGCAACGCGGCCAGCTTTTCATCAAAGCTCTCGGCGATGGTGTGGCCGGCCGGTATCCGCCGGCGGGCGGCGCGCCGGGCCACCCGCATCACGGCGGCCTCCTCCATGCCCGGCTCGCTCTCCACCGCATAGATCACCTGGTCATACACGTCCCTGAAAAACTGTTTGTGATAGGCGTAGCCGGCGGCCTTGCTCGCCTCTTGCAGCGCCTTGGTCCAGCGCCGGGACTTGGCCTCGAGCCGGTCCGCGTTGGTCCGCGTGATGAATTGGAAGCGTGCCAGCATCTGCTTGATGCGGGTGCCGGAGATCTCGCCCGTCGCGGCAAACTTTTCACCGATCGGTTGGAGCATGTGATCCAGAAAAAATCGGTGTGCCGCCCGGTATTCGCGGCCGAGGTCAAGCATCCCCAGCTCTTGGGTCTGGCGTTTCACCTCCTCGTAAAGCCGGCTGCCGGCCTGCTCCCGGTTGGCTTCGAGCCACAGCCGGTTCCAGCGCAGGTCTTCCTGCACCTGCTCGCGCTGCGCCGTCACCTCGTCGCCGGTCATCTGCAGCTTGCGCTCGGTGGCGGCCCAGGTGCCGTCGTCGTTGCGCTTCATGGCCTGGTAGGTGGCTCCGTCCGTCGCCTCCCAATATGAAAAGGCCCCCACGGTGCGCGACAGCTCTTCGGCCCTTGTTTGCATTGCGTCCGCCACCTGCCCGGCGATGCGCGCGGCCTCCTCGGCGCGGGCGATTACCCGCTGCTTGCTGCGGAAAGTCCGCCGGGCCTGCAAAAACTCATGGCGCAGCCGGGCGCTCAAGGTCTGGGCCTGCTGCGATTGGTTCAGTGTTTTGGCCAGCTCCTCCAGCCGCGTGTCGCCGGCCGTGCGGATCTCGTCCAGCTCGGCCGTGATGGCGGCGAGCTGGGCGCTGTCCCGCAGCACGCGCAGTTGCAGCAGGTCCATGGTCCGCGTGTTGTTGCGGGCCAGGGTCGCCACGGCCACCATCAGCGGCCGGTTGCCCGCCAAGGCCCGCAGGTTTGCATCCTTCGCCGCGTTCGCCTCGATGGCCTCCACCACCTCCGGCACCTTCATCCTGCCCAATGGCAGGTCCAGCCGGGCCAGCGCGGCCACCTGGTCAAACAGGCTCACGCCGCCATCGTCGAGGATGCGCTTGAAGACCCGTTGGTATTCCTCGGGGATCGCCTGGTCTTCCGTCAGGTTCTCGACCTCGCGGATCGCGGCCGTAAGTTTGCCGGCGGCAAAAGCGGCTTCCGTGCCCCGGTCCATGTCGGCCGCGGCCTCCTTGATGAGGGCTCTGAGTTCGTCGTTGATGTGCGCGTTCTGCGCCGAGGCATCCCGATATTCCCTTTCCAGCCGGTTCAGCCGTTTGGCGGCGTCCACGATGGCCTCGGCCTCTTTGTCGGCCCGCTCGTTTTTGAGCGCCGCCCGCCGCCGGGCTTGCCGGGCAAGCGACAGGGCCAGCCGGTAGGCCTGGTAGGCGGCCCGCTCGTTCATCGGCTCTGTCATCCGCTCGCCGTTGATCGCGGCGGCGGCAGCCCCCGGCGCCCGTGATTCCAGCCGGTCCAGCACGGTCTTGGGCAGCTCGCCCCGGGCAAACAGCTTCCAGAATTGCTCATCCGTCAGGCTTGGCGCCAGTTCGCCCTTCAGCCTCACCAGCTCGGGCACCAGCTCGTTCCATGCGGCGGCCTGCACCCGCGCCATGGCCTCGGTGTAGTCCATGTCGGCGTCCTCTCCCATGGCCTCTTCACGGAATTGCAGGCCCCCCGCCTGCTTCCACAGGGTTCGCCGGCTTTCCTCGTCGGCCCGCTCCACCCAGGCCAGCGCACCGCTCAACTCATCGTCGGAGATCAGCCCGTCGGCGTAGGCCTGCGCCAGCTTTGAATTCAGCTTGTCTTTCGACCAGCCCCGTGGCTTGTGTATTTCGGCCACTGTGAAAACAGTTTGCCTGTGCCCCTCGAGATTCTGGATGTCCGCACCATCGCCGCTTGATTCTTGGGGGAGAGCCGGGGCCGTCGGAGGAACCCCGGATGATTTGCGAAGGCCGGTTTCCGCTACCACGGTGCCGGCCTTTTCGTTGGCGGTCACGACCCCGTAGCGTTCGTTGGCAACATGCTGCGAGATCAGCCGCCCCGCTTGGTCCACCCTCACCAGATGCCACATCGGGCCGCGCACCGACTTGTAGAGCTTGATGTAAACGTAGTTCCTTTGGTCCGGCGTGCGCCGGTCGCCCGATTGCGACTCCACCACAAGGTCCGCCTTGCCCAGTGTCTCCGTGATAAGCGGCGCACCGATGGCCTTTTCCGGCTTTTGCACCTGCCGGCCGCTCTGTCCGTCCGTCAGGAGGTGGCGGGCCCGGGCGCGGGCCAGTTGTTCCGGCGTCGCGCTCCTTGCATCCAGCCCCATGAACCGGACCGTCTCCGAGTCGCCGGCCAATGTCTGGATGCGGCGGCCGTCTGCCGCCTTCATCCCGTTTGATTGCTCCAACTGCGCCAGCAGTGCCGCTTCGTTTTCAGCAAGGGTTGCGCTTGGGTTTCCGGGCTGGGCCTCGGGATCCTCTGGCCGCACCTCGTTGAGGATGTCGCTGAATTTTTTCCCTTTGTAGAAACCCTCGCGCTGGGTCAGGCGCATTTTGTTCAGGTTCCACTCCGCCGCGGCGGCCGTCTCCGGCAGCATCTCCGGCTGGTTGACCGTCCCGCTCAGCGGGTCGTAAAAGTCCGTCACCGGCGCACCGCCGATGCGCTCGTGCCTGCCCGCCTGTGCCTGCCGGCCTTCCCGGTGCGGCCGGAAAAGGTCGGTCATGCGGCGGTCGTAGTCGCCGCCCAGCAACCGGCGCAGGTTGTTTTCAAACCATGCCGTCACCATGGTATCGCCCGGCTCGATGCCGGCCGCCCGCAAAAGCATGTTCGCGGTGCGGTAGTAGAGGTCTTTGACCGAGCGCCACACCGTCTGCGCCAGCGACGGGGCTTCCGCTCCAAACCCTTCCTCGGCCAGCTTGATCGCCAAGGTTTCCACCAGCCGCTCCTCCCAGTTCAGATTGGCATTGCGGGCGGCCCGGACTTCGCGGCCGTCACGCACCTCGCGGATGGTGTTGTCCACCGCCTCACCCAGCCGGCGGCGGGCCGTGGGGTCCATCGCATCGACCAGCAGGTGCCCTGTCTCGTGGATGAGCCCGACCACGTTTGTCAGGTTCGCGTCGGCCACGTCCTCCATGGCGAGGATGATCCGTCCGTCCGTCACCATGCCGTCCTGCGCCGCCTCGGCCCGGACCAGCTCCACGTTGATGCCGGCCGCTTGCAGCCGGCCCAGCAGCCGGTTGAACCGCAGGCCGTCTTTGGCCCGGCTCGGTGCCTGGTCCTGCCGGTGCTTGGTTCCCTTGATGATGACGGCGAAATCTTCCGCGCTGTCCGCCGCCTCGTAGGCGGCCTGCACCGTGCTCTGAAAGTTTTCCCAATCCAGCCCCGTCATTTCGAACAACTGCATCAGCTTGCCCGCATTGCTGCCGGCCAGCAGTTGCTCGCCAAACGCCCCGCCGCTGTCCTCGATCAGCCGGTGCAGCCGGGTAAAGAACCCGGGGGTTACGCGCCCGACGCCGGGGAGAGGTCGGGCAGTGGCCCGCCGTTCAGCGGTGCGTAGAGTTCGTCCTCCATCTCCACCAGCACCAGCGTTCCGTCCTTTTGGACGTGCAGCAGCCTTTCGGACAGGTCCGATGAGTTTTCGGAGGGCTTGGGCGACAAGCTCGGGCTTGCCGAGCTTGGTGAGCTTGGGGTTGTTTTCGGCTTCATTTTCGAGACTGCGGCTGCGCTCAGCCACCGACTGATTCTGTGCGGCCTTGGTCAGTTCGGCGAGTCGCTTTTTGCCCAGCGCCCTGCCCACGGCATCCGTGAGCTTTTTCGTCAGCCTCACCACTTTCACCTTCGGATTCAGCCGCTGCTCCTCGAACTGCGCTTCTTCCGCGCTGTCGTCGCGCTCCCGCACCGTCTTTGGCTGCACCAAATCACCGCCCTCGGTGGCGGTGGCGGTGGGCGCGGCCCCGGTTTCCGCCTGCGCCTGCTGGGCCTCGGCGGCGGCCACGGCCGCGTCGCCGGTCGCAAAAATGCGGGAAGGCAGGGAGCTTGCCCCGGCCGTGTCCGTCACTGCCGTTTCCTTGCCCACCTTCTCGGTGATGTTCCAGGCGGCGTCGAAGTCGGATTCGCTGGCGAAGTCCTGCTTGATGCTGCCGGGTTCGCCCTGAAAGTTGAGCCGGGCCAGCGGGATGTAGCCGGCCGCCACGAGGTCGTTCAGCAGCACCTGCTCCTTCCCGTCCAAAGCAATGACCTTGCTGTCTTTGCGCGCTCCCTTGAGCGCCCCCATGCCCTGCACGGCCGGCCCGGTTGCGGCCCCGGCCTCGCGCCCACCGATCCGGCGCAGCCCCTTTTTCAACGAGTAGTTGGTCGCACCCCGCAGGAGCACGCTGCCGTCCGGCGCACGCAAGGCCAGCGCCACCCGGGTCTTGGCCCGGTTGCCTTCGTCGCCTTGCGAGCCTTGCAGGTTCACTACCTTTTCCCAATCCACCTGCTTGGCGCGCTCCGCCTGCTGCGTCGTCTCGCCCAAGGTTTGCCGGTAGTCCGCCGAGTCCAGCGTGATGGCCCCGTAGGCAAACGGCTGCGGGTTCAGCGCGGCCTCCAAATCTCTTTTTAATGTATCCGCCTCGGGTTCAGGCGTAGAGGGAGGTGTCGCTTCCGGCTGCGTGGGTGAAGGCGATGGGGCTGGAGGGGTGGCCGGCACGCTCGTTTCCGCCGGCGTTGCCGCCAGTTTCTTCGCTGCCCGCTCGGCGATTTGTTGCAGCTGGGCCGCCGCCCGGTCGGCCTGCGCCTGCAGTCTTGCCTCCTTCAACCGCTCCTTGGCTTCGGCCGCGGCCTGCTCCTTGGTTGCCCGCTCGGCGGCGAGCCTGGCTGAAAGCGCGGCCGCATCCTGTTCCAGCTTGGCCACACTGGCCTCCAGTTGGCTTACGCTGTCGTTGGTGACATCGCCCTGTCCGATCCGCTCCAGCAAGCCCCGTGGTCCGGACGCCTCGATGCTTGGCACGGAACTCAGTATCCCGGCAAACTTGCGGCCCGCCGTTCTCAGGCGGTTGGCCAGTTCCCTTGGCGAAGGTGCAGGCGCGGGTGCCGGCGGTGGCGGTGGCTGGGCGGGCGGCGCCGGCGGCACTTCGTTGATGAGTGGCGTAGGCGGCGCCGGCTGCGGCGCGGGTGCGGGCACAGGCGACGGTGGAGCGGCAGGGGGTGGGACTGTATTTGTCTCGGGTGTAGGTTCGGCCGCGGTGGACGGCGGGCGCTGTTGCTGTCCCGTCACCGCCTGCAAAACCTCCATCTCCTGCGCCTCCTGCGGCGTGGGTGCCGAAAGCCGTCCCAACGCATCCATGCGGGCGACCTGTTGGTCGGGCGTCATGGCAAGCACGGCGCGCAACACTTCGCCCCGCGTGGGCGGGCGTGGCTCGGCCGGCGCTGCAACGGTTGCCCTTCCTCTTCCGGTGGCCGGCTGCGTCAGATTCACGCGCCTTCTGGCCTCCGTTGCCGGGTCCGGCGCGACGGTCGCAGGTTGCGTTTGCCGGCGGCCGGCTGCCGCCATCACCGGGGCGGCGATGCCGCCGCCGGCCACGCCTGATACCGAGGCCTCGCGGATCTGCTCCCAGTCGCGGTCGCTCAGGCGGAAGTCCTCGCCGTTGGCATATTTCTCGGCCGCGATGTTTACGAGCTCCTGGAAGGCTTCGGTGCCCGCCTCGATCGGCATCGTCTTTGCGGCCTCCCGCAGCGCCGTGCGAAAATACCCGCTGGCTGCGGCCGCTTGCTGCGGGGTGATGTTGCCGGCGCGGGGATAGAACCTCCGCACCACCATCATCGGCAACACCGTGTCGGGCAGGGCGGCGACGGCGCCGGCGACGGCCGATACGCCGACATCCTCGGTGTTGCGGTAGTTTTCGCCCGCACTTAGGGCGTAGGAGTTGATGGCGGTGGCTGCGGCACCGCCCATGCGGGCGGCCAAGGCCCGGGCCTCGCCCACAAATTCACGCTTCAGGGCGGCGTTGCCGCTTGCCTGCAGGGCTTCGGCCAGGGCTTCCTCGGTCGCTTCCCGGCCGAGCATCTTTTTGGCCACTCCCTTGCGGACCAGCGCCTTCAGCGCCTGCCGGCCCACTACCCCGCCCACGCCGCCGGCCAAGGTGCCGGGGCCGGGCGCGGCCGTGGTGCCGATCGCTGCGCCGATCAAGCCGGCCGCAATCGATTCGATCAGGGAAGGCGCGGCCTCGCCGACCTTGCCCAAGGCATAGCGCACGGCGCCGCCGGCGTCCTGAATGTCGGCCATCCGGCCCACCGTGGCGGCATTGTCGCCGCCCCCTTCCTCTATGTCGCGAGCCGCGTCCAGCGCCCTCGCTGCCGTCTCGTCGGCGCCGGCGGCGTCAAGTCCAAGACCCGCCGCACCAACGGCCGTTGCCGCCAGCCCCCGGGCTCCGCGCCTGAATCCTGCCGTTACTTCGCTCAGCAGCCCCCGGTCGGTCGCCTGCTTGACCCGCAGGTATTGCTCGCGGAAATCGGGAAACTTCAGCTCCGTTTCGAAGTCTTCCTTTGCCCGCAGGGCGTCGCCCAGCTCCAGCGTCAGCTCGAGATCGGTGCGCCGGTCCTTCCGCCCGTTCCGCTCAAGATGCTGGCGGTAGCGTTGGACGAGGCTGTTGGTGACGGTGAACGGATTGTCGTCCATCAGAACGGCACGTCCTCATCCTCAACGGTGCTTGGTTGGGCCGCTGGCCGCGGCCTGGCAGGCGGCTCGCCTTGGTTGCCGTCGCCCGCCCCCTTGCCCAGAAACTGGAAGCTCTCGGTCACGACCTTCAGTTTGCTGCGCTTCTGGCCGCTCGCTTTGTCTTCCCACTGGTCGAGCTTCAGCCGGCCCTCGATGAAGATGGGCGAGCCCTTGTGCAGATATTTGCCGATCGTCTCGGCGATCTTGCCCCACGCCTCCATGTCAACAAAGGTCACTTCCTCCCGGCTTTGGCCGTCCTCGCCCTTGAACGAACGGTTCACCGCAATGCCATACTGCGCGATGGCCGTGCCCTTCGGCGTCACCCGCAGCTCGGGGTCGCGCGTCAGGTAGCCCATCAGATACACCTTGTTGAAGTTGGGCATGGCTCAGTTGAATTGCGTCAGTTGCGATTGGAGGGCGTCACGGCGGGCCTTGAGGTTTGCCAAACCCCGGGCGCGGAGCTCGGGGAATGGTTCGCTCAGGGGTTGGCCAAAGATGTTGGCCTGGGGTAGCGCGTCCGCCTCCTCCTTCTGGATGGCCATGTTCAGCCGGGCGATCTGCGCCACCAATCCTTCGCGGTCCCGTGCAGCGCGGCCGGCGCGCACGCTGTCGGCCGGGCTCATTGGCGGCGGCGCCGGGATGGGTTCAACCCCCAATGGCGCCGGCGACGGAGCCGACGGAGCGGCGGGCGGCGCGGCATTGAGGGGGTTGCCGGATTGCAGCTCATTGATGAACGACTCCGGGCTCGGCGCGGGCGACTCCGGCTCCGGTTCTGCGGGCTGGCTGGCCGGCAAAGGGGGGGGCGGTGCTTCGGCGGGCTCGCCCACCGGGAGGAAGGCGTAGGCCCCGCTCCGCATGTTTGAGGCGATGTTGTCGAATTGGCGGTGCGTGTCCTGCTGCTGGCGTTGAAGGCTCCGCGCGCGCTGCCCAAGGCTTTCCATTTTGCCGAAGGCGATCGCGGCGGCCTGCTTGTCCTCCTCGGCCCGCAGTTCGGCGAGGTCGCCGGGCGACAGCTTTTTCTTTTTCGCCAGGTCCGGCCTTGCGGCCAGCGCCAGGCTTCGGGCCTGTGCCAGCTCGTCGTCGGAAAATTCGCCCGCCTGCAGGCGTTCGACCTCGGCCATGACGTTGGCCAGTTGGCTTTCCACTCCGGAGATGCGCGCCATGTTTGCCTGCAGCAGGGCGGCCCCGTTCCGGGCGTTGTCCAGCCCGCGCTTGCGGTCTTCCTCCACCCGTGAACCGAGTGCCTGATATGCCCGGGCCATGATGGTGCGGGCTTCCGGCAGTTGCTCCGGCGTCATGTCGAGGATCTTGCCGATCCCCTCGATGTTGCCCACCTGCTTGGTCAGCTCGGCGATGGAGGCCTTGTAGCCTGCCAGCTCCTCCGTATCGAGGGCGCTCTGCACACCGTTGCGTTTCAGCGCCGCATCCACCGCGCTGGGGTTGTTCATGTCCTCCGGCGCCAGCCGGCCGGACCGCACCAGCTCGTTTACAATGGCATCCAGCCGGCGCTGGTTGTAGAGTTGCAGCTCGTATTCGCGGTTGCTGTCGCGGTCCTCGAGCTGCTGGGTCCGGCGGCGTTCCTCGTCCTCGAGCTGCTGCTGGCGGCGGCGCTGCTCGTCGCGTTCGCGCACGCGCAGCTGCATGTAGTCGCGGGCACCGCCGGCGAGCGCTTGTCCAAGCAATGTGAGTGGTCCGGCCATTAGAACAGCAGTTGCGGCTGGGCTTTGGTGGGTTCGGCCTTCGGCTTTTTCCACCAGTCATTGGCGTTGCCGTAGCTCATCGCGGCCGAGGTGATTCCCGCGCCCAGCCCGGCGAGGTCGTTGCCGAACTGTGAGGCGGTCTCCTGGAAGGGTCGGGCTGACGGCGGGTTGTTGGCCCCGGCCCACCAGTTGAGCGTGTCCAGCGAACGGCGCAGCCCGGAGTAGCCGGCCTCGTCCGCCACGCCTTGGAGGCTCAGCCGCTGTCCTTCCAGTGTCGCCGGCATCAGGGAGGCCTCGATGCGGCGCAGATAGTCGTTGTCAAAGTATCCGGCCCGCATGGTGGTGCCGAGATCGGAGGCTTCGCGCCGGCCGGCCGCGCCCGCATCGCCGATGGCCATGCGGTTGTTGGCGTCCGACGTTGCGAGATTGAAGCGGGTCGCGGCCGTCTCGTCGGTGATGGATCGCCGGCCGCTTGCATCCCGGCCCTCGATGTCGAAGCGGGAGCGGGCGATTTCGTCGCCGAGCGCCCGCCGGTCGGTGGCGTTGGCCACGTTGGCTTCGCCCAGCGCAATCGCTGCATCCTGCCTTGCGCCGATCGCGGCCCGGGTCATGGCGGCGTCCTGCATGGATGAGCCGCCCACATAGCCCTTCATGGCATCGGCCGCGGCCAGCCGGTCGCGCTCGACCTCGAGTCCCTGGTTTATGCCGGCCACCCGGCTTTCGGCGGCGGCCACCCGTGCGCCCTCGAGTTGGGCCAGCGCATCGCCGCGCTCCTGCTCGAGCACGCCAAGGGCGGCGCGGAGCTGGGCCGTCTCGCCATCGAGGGCGCCGGTCCGGTCCTGCGACATCTGCTGCAGCGCGGCTTCCAGCGCGGCCTTCTGTTCGTCAAGCACGGCCAGCCGGTCCGCCGCTTCCTGTGCGGCCGAAGCCGCCAGCCGGCCGGCCGTGTCGTCGGCCATGGCGTATTCTTCCTGCAACCGGGTGCCGTCGAGGGCGCCGCGGTTCATCAGGATCGCCTCGTCAATCGAGCGGTTGATCCGGTCCAGCGATCCTTGGGCCTCGGCCCGGCGCTGCTGGTCGCGGTCCAGGTCGGGCAGGATGTAGTCGCTCAGCACCCGGTCCAACAACGCCTGCTCAAGCGGCAGGCTTACGTTTTCCTCGGCGCTTTGCAGTTCGTAGGCGCCCGGCATCACCCGGTTGACGAATTGCAGCACGGATTCGCCCACGGCGCCGGCGGGGACTCCTGTGCCATAGGCGCTGATAAGATGGTTGGCTGCGGCTTCGGGTCCGGCGGCCGCGGCGCCCAGCAGTTGGGCGACCTGCGCCGGCTGCACCGAGGGATCGCTGATGAAGCCCGGCAGCGCCGCCCAGTTGCCCCACAGGCTTTCCAGCCCAAGGGCGCGCTCCGCCGGGGCATACCATTCGTTGAACGCCTGGTTGTAGGCGTCCGAGCCCACGGGCTTGCCCTGCGCACCGGGAGTCATCCGGAACGCCGAGTGCAGCTTTTCCCACACCTGTTGGCTTTGCGGCATCAGTAGGCTTCGATAATGGGGATGCCCGGCGTGCCCGGCGGCATCCATGAGAGCTGCGGTTGTGCGGCGGGGCCGCCGCCACCGGAACTGCCGGCGCCGGCGGGGAATTGTGTGCCGCCGGCCACGGGGGCGGCGGTGCGGGTCAGGCCTCTCATGGCGGTGGCGGGCGCCTTGCTGCCTGCCGGCACCAGCCGGAAGACGCTGGCGGACGGCCGCGTCACATCGACGTTGGCCCAAAGGGGCAGCTTCGCGTTTACCGCACGGTTGCCGTTGTTGGGATCTACGCCACGGGTAAACAGGTAGCGGTCCCAGTTGGCTTTCTCGGAGGCCTCGTGCGCGGCACGATTGGCGGCGGCCGTGCGCTCGTCCGCCGCGGCCTGCTTTTTGGCGCCGGAATAGCTGAGCAGCGAACCGCCCAACATTGCTGCTGCGACCCACGCCATGTCAGTTCTTACCCTCCTTGGTGTTGGCCTCGGCGGCGAGGATTTCGCCCGCCTCGCGCATCCCTTCGTAGCGGCCGGCGGCGAAACTGGCCGAGGCTTCGGCCTGTCGCAGGGCCTCCTGCGCCCTCAGCTTTCCCATCTGCTGACGCTGGGCCTCCTCCAGCAGCTCCTGCTGCTTGCGCTTGATGGTTTCGGCGGGCGAAGGTTTGGCCGGTTCTGGCATGTGTCACCCATCGTATCAGGTAACATTATGTCGAGAACAAAACCGCTTCCCGGTCAGGTTCCGATCAGGCCGTGGGCGCGCACCCGGGCCAGCAGGTCGTTGAAGGCAGTGACCAGGCTGTTGATGGCGCTCTGGATCGCGTTGTTGTCGGTGGTGTCGCTGCCGAAAAGGAAGCCCATGGACGACACGTCCGAGATGGCGGCGCCGCGCGGGCCGACAACCTGCGTGCCGTTGATCTGGAACACCTGCCCCGAGTTGAGGTTGATGTTGCTGGCGACATTGGTGACGGAGAGCGTGCCGATGCTGACGCCGGACGAGTTGGCGGTGAGCCTTGTGGCTCCGCCGGCCGAAAGCAGGACCGCGCCCGAGTCCTGTGCGTTGAGAAGCAGGTTGCCGCCGCCGCGGTGAAAGAGCCCGGAATCGCCCCCGGCTCCGCCGCCGCGCACCACACGCAGGCCGTAGTCCGAGTAGGTGCCGTCGCCGATGAGGTCGATGAAGGCGTCGCCGTCGCCCGTGCGGCCTGCGCCCATCTCAACCGAGAACACGTTGCCCGAGCGCCGCAAATTGAAGCTCGTCACCCCGCCCAGCGCGACCCCGAGATCCTGACTGGCGGCACTGTAAAGACCGTCGCCCGTGCGGGTGGCGAATGTGTAGGGCGGTTGGGTGGCGCTGCCGAAGGGGGCCTGGATGGTTTCCGAGAACGTGATGCGGCCGTTGTCGCCGTTCATGGCCAGCGTGAGGCTGCCGGCGGCATTGTTCAACTGGAGGAGCCCGTAGCTGTTTGCTTGTTCCGTGCCGAGGATGGCGACGGTGTTTCCGCCGGAGTTAAATGCCCTGAACTGAGAGTAGTCATTGGAGCCGCCGCCTGCGTTGGAAAACATCTCCAGCCGGTTGCCACCGAAGACGCCGCGGCGAATGGTGTAATCGCCCGGCGATGTCTCGCCGATGAACGCGCGGTTGATGCCGGCGCCGACATCAAGATTGCCGAGGATGGCCACATTTGCGGCCAGCCGGATATTGGAGCCCGAGAGATCGAACACCGGGATGCCGGCGGAGCCGTTCCAAATCTGAAACTTGTTCGCCTGAAACTTCACCTCCGATACCGGCGTGCCCGGCCCCGAGGCGGAGGTTATGTTCATCCCGGTGACGACATCGCCGGCCGCCACCGTCAGGGTGTATTTTCCCTCAAGGTTCCCGTCGGCCGTGGCGCGGGCGGTGGCCTCGGCTTGCACCGAGGCATAGATGCTGCCGGCCGGGCCGGCGAGCTCGGCCGTGATGGCGTTTATGGCCTCGGCATAGGCTTCGCCTGCATCAACGTATGCTGATTCGATTGTTGTCACCCTTGCCAGCAGGCCTGTGACAGGGGTGTCAACGCTGGCCTCCAGCGCCGATGCCCGTGAGGCGAGAGCGCTGTCGGCTGCCGCCCGCACCCCTTGCTCGGTGGTGATCATCGCCAGCAGCGTGGCGTCGCCCTGCTGGTAGAGTGCGGTCAGGTTGTTCAGGTTTTCGGCCGTGCGGTTTTGTGGCGCGGCCACCTGCTCCTCGAAGGCTTGGGTGAGTGTGAGCTGCGCCTTCCGCCAGAAGCGCTCGAGCTCCTGGTCAAACTCCTTCGCTTCATCCCCAAAACGGTTCAGGATCGATTCGGGCAGCTTGGGAAATCGGACCGGCAGGTTGAGCTCCGGAGATACCCGGGTTGTCAGCGCGGCGGACTTGGTGAGTTCAGGCATTGTTGCGCGTCACCGAGGTTGAATCGACGGTGCCGCGCTGGAACAGCCGGCCCACCAGTTGCACGTCCGCGTCCTGTGCCGGGTCCGGGCCCGGCAGCACGGGAATGATGATTTCGTCCTGAAAGTAGATGGCCCGGAAAAACACGGGAATCAGTTCGTTCTTGGTCGGCAGCGCCATGTCCTCGGTGTGGAGCAGCGCCGGCGCATTGCTCGCATCCCAGCCGCCGTAGAATTTTACCTGTATCGGCACGTCGGCCTGTCCCGAGCCGAGCAGCGGCACATAGGCCGTCATGTCCTTCTCGTTCATCGGGTCGCCCATGGTCCACATGCCAAACTTGATTTGCCCGCCGGGATTTACGCCGTTGCGCAGGAAAGTGTGGATGTTCAGCGCGGCGTTCTGGACCAGGCCGTAGGTGTAAACCGTGCCGGCGGCCGTGGCCAATATAAACCAACTGTCTGTCCAGCCGGGCCTCGAGACGTAGGCGGCGGCACTCACCTCCGCATCGATCTCCGCCGCCGTCCCGAGCTCATAGTCATAGGCCAGCGTCCATCCCGGACGGCAGAACCAGATCTCCTTCGTCGCCTGGTTGTTCACGGCAAACACGTCGGAGGCCGGCGTCAGGCCGGAAAAAAAGAGCCCTCGGGTGTCGTCGCAAACCTTGTGGATGAAGGGCGGGTTCTCCCCGTCGAAGGCGTAGAAGCGGTTGCCCTCGGCCGGGTAGAGGTGCATTTCTCCGTTCACGTCGGCCACGGCCTCGCCCCACTTTGGGATGTTGGGTCCCTTGTAGCGTTGCCGCCATTCAATCGGGCTTTCCACCACTCCGGTAAAGCGGCCCCGGAAGATGCCGGTCCGGCGGTAGGCCATCACGTAGTTGCCCAGTCGCTTCAGCCAGATGATCGGCGATGAGTCGTCCTGGATGTCATCGTAGCCAACGACCGTGCTCTGGTCGGCCCAGCGCATGATCGTCACGGTGCGCGGATAGGTGAGGCCGGCGTCCGTGCTCACGGCCAGCGTCAGGCTGGCGCCGGCCACGCCGGTCACAAGAATCCCCTCGGGGTTGTTTGAGTCGCCGCCCAGCACCCCGCCGCCCGGACCGCCGTTCAGCACCGCCACCCGGGTTGTGTTGGCCACAAACACCGTCGAGGGAAAAGGCAGCACGATGGTCGCCGAAGCCGCATTCATCGTCACATCGAACTTCGGCGCCCAGTTTCGCGGCTGGGCGATCTCCGAGCGGATGACCCGGTAGGGCCGGTGGTTGGTGATTGAACTCGAGACGAGCCCGTAGGGCGAGGCCCCGTTCATCACGGCCGCCAGTTGGTCGGCCTGGATCTCCACGATGTTGCCGCACACCAGCATCCCGTTGAGTTGCGTGATGTAGCCCACGCTGGCAATGCCCACCTCGCGCAGCTCATGGATGGGCGCCACCGCATTGTCCTCCACGCGGTAGGTGAAAGGCAGGTCCACGCCGTTGTTGAACACCAGCCAGCCGTCAATGGCCTCGGTTTGCCAACGCTTCGCGGCGCCCGAGTAACCCGACCCGATGGTGCTCCATGTGCCGGATGAATAAACGTAGCGATAGATCGTCGTGGCGGAGGCCGCGATCGCGCATTGCTCGGAGTTGGGCCTCACGTTTTCGGCCAGCAGCGTGAGCTTGTCGCTGGTTGGGGCCGCCTGCGTGCCCTGCGCCAAACCAGTGTTCGGCCGGAAAAGGATCCAACCCTCGCGGCGGCCCTCGCGGTCGGCCTGAATGCGGCGGAAATTGACCTTCCGCACGTAGTTTGCCGCACCCACGCTGTCTTGCGAGTAGGTTCCGGCCGCCATCAGCCGTCCGCCTGCTGCCGGTGTGATCGCAGGGATATTGGAAAGGCGCGCCATGGGGCTACTTCCGCTGGTTTTCCACCAGCCAGCGCAGGTCACGGCCCATTTCGGTGAGGGTCTTTTCCAGCAAGCGCAGTCGGGCCTCGTGGTCGGCGATGAGCCGCTCCTGGTCGGCCTGAATGCGGGACTGCTGGAGCAGGAGATTGTTCTCGGCCTGGAGCTTGGCTGCGCTGCCGGCGGTGCCGCCCCGGTCGAGGGCGGAGATCTGCACGGCGTGCGCGTTGAGGATGCCATCGTGCCGGCGGTCGGCATCCTGCAACTGTTCGAGGGCGGAAGAGGTGCGCACGTAGAACACCGTCGGCCACACGACGGCGGCGGAGAGCATGAAAATAACCGCACCCAAGAGGTGCAGGCGGGTCAGGTTTACGACAACGGTTTCCTTTTCGATACTCATGTGCGGGGTGCTGTTTTATACTTCTGGTGGATCACTCCCTGGTCCTCGGCGTCCATCGGGCCGTCGAGGTAGCCGCGGATGGTGTCGGCCACGCCCTGCCCGGCTTTCTCCGCGTCGGCGATGGCGCGGCCCACAGTGGTCGTCACCCGGTTGTAGGCGGCCTGCACGGCCGGCGCGGCGATGGAGCCGGCGAGGTGCGAGACCGGGGCGAGGTTCGGGAAGAAGCGCGAGAGGCCGGCCAGCACTTGCAGGCCGATCCAGCCGCCCACGATGGCGAAGATCCAGAACTTCCAGCGGCGGGCCTGCTCCGCCTGGGCCTGGTATTTGCCGTCGCTCTCGACCAGTTTGGCCGTCAGCGCAGCCTCGCGTTCGCGGGCCTCGGCCAGGGCGGCACTTTGCGCGGCCTCCCGGCTGTCGCGGCGGCGCAGCTCGGCGGCACCGGCGGCGCGTTCTTCGGCCAGCTCGCTCGTGAGCTGGAGCACGAGGGCCAGCAGTTTGCCGTCCTGCTCGGCGGTGAGGCTGCCGAGGGCTTGGCCGAGCTTGGCGTCCGCCTTGGCATTGAAGGACTTGGCGGTATCTACGGCGCGGGAGGGTTCGGCACCGGCGAGGGCGTGGCCCGTGGCACGGACATCCTCCTGCGCCCCGCGGAGCACCTGCTTCTCGGCCTCGCCGGTGCGCTGCTGTTGCTGCTCAAGCTGCGTGGCGCGGTCGGGGGCGAACCAGTTCCACGGCAGCAGGCGGCTGCCGCGGCCGGTTTGGGTGCTGCACCCCGCGAGTGCGAGGCAGAGGGCGAGGAGCGCGGCGGTTCTCATTCGCGCGCGTAGATGACGGCGATCAACTCGCCGGTGATGTTTTCGCGGGGTATCCAGCCATCGCTGCGGCGGTTGGTGATGCCATCGGGTGTAAAGTGAGTGTCGTTTAGCTTTACCACTTTGTGCAGCACGGAAGGATATTTTACCGAGTGGTAATAGCTGACGACCATGCCCACGCGCAGGTCGCCCTTGTGCGGAGCGAGGACGATGAAGCTGCGGCTGTCCACGATGGGCTCCATGCTGCCGGTGGGCGTGATGGTGCGCACGGTGCCGTTGTGCATCAGGGCGATTAGGCGGGCGGTGCTCTCGGCCTGTTCGCGGGTGAGGTTGCTCACCGGGGCGAGGCCCTTCTCGGTGCCGGTGTTGCGGACCACGGGCTTGCAGCCGCTGATGAATACCAGCCACACGCACACGAGGGCGACGAAGAACGCGGCCCCGGCGAGCTTGAGCAGTTGCTTGTTTTGAGCGTTCATCGGAAAAGCGTGGCGCCGAGGCGGAATACCTCGTCCAACTGCTCCGGCGTGTTGCCGTTCATGGCGGCGAGCTGATTCAGGAACGGGTCACTCCGGCGGTAGATGGTCGCCTTCTCGTAGAGGTCGCGGGCGTCGTCCTGCATCTCGGCGTCCGGGATCTGCGAGATAAGTGCGAAAACAGTCCCTTCGGTGATGCCGAGCAGCTTGCGGGCGGCAGCATGAAACTGCGCAGGGGAAATCTCCTGCGGCACGGCCGGAGGCTCAGGCGCGGGGCTGGCGATGTCGGCCTCGACGTTTTCGGGTGAGGGCTCGCCGTTGGCGCGTATGCCCGTCACTTGGCCATCAGCCAGGCGGATGTGGTAGTGCGGGCCTTCGTGGCGGATAACCTCGCCGAGGCTGCACAGGTAAGGCTGGAAGGTGATTTCTTCGCTCATGGTGCTCACAGGATGTCGTCGCGTTCGTAAACAAGGCTGTATTCGACCGTCGCCGCGCCGCCGGCGTTGCTCCACGCGTTGACGGTCGTGGGCTTGCCTTGCGCG